>NZ_JBFUEN010000010.1:0-198718 GCF_056403915.1 Terrabacter sp. P2_E3 | reverse complement strand
GTTTGACCGTGGGCCACGAGCACTGGAACCGGGCCGCAACCTCCGCGATCGGCACGTGCTGGTCGACGACGAGCTGGGCCACCCGGAGCCGGGCGCGTGGGGTGAGGGCAGCGTTAGCGTGGGACACGAGGGCCTCCTGTTTGGCGAAGTGAACCTTGAGCAGTTCCACTCCACCGCGGGAGGCCCTCCCACGTCAGCAGCTCAGAGCGATGAGTCGCATTCCCTCAACCAACGTGCCCGGTCAGTACACCTAGCCCCGCTGGATCCACCGGACCCACCGGATCCGAAGAGCCGGCCGAGCATGCTCGGGACGGACGACGACCCACCACCGTTCTGATGCTGTCGACGGCGCCGTGGCGTGAATCACTAGGACGTCCTACTAAACCGAACTCGCGAGTAGGATGACGATTCGTGAGCACGAATGCCGACTTCGACCTGTTCCGGACCAGCGAGGACCACGAGGCCCTGAGGGAGGCCGTCCGCGCGGTCGCCGAGGACAAGATCGCCCCGTACGCCGCCGTCGTCGACGAGGAGGCGCGCTATCCCCAGGAGGCGCACGACGCCCTCGTCGCCTCCGACTTCTTCGCTCCGCACGTGCCCGAGGAGTACGACGGCGTCGGTGCCGACGCCCTCGCGACGTGCATCGTCATCGAGGAGGTCGCCCGGGTCGACGCCTCCGCGTCCCTCATCCCGGCCGTCAACAAGCTGGGCTCGCTCCCGCTCATCCTCGCCGCCAACGACGACGTCAAGGCCCGTTACCTGCCGCCCCTCGCCAAGGGCGAGACGACCTTCTCCTACGGTCTGTCCGAGCGCGAGGCCGGCTCCGACACCGCGTCGATGAAGTGCCGGGCCCGCCAGGACGGCGACGGCTGGGTGCTGAGCGGCCAGAAGTCGTGGATCACGAACGCCGGTGTGTCGGAGTACTACACGGTGCTTGCCGTCACCGACCCCGACGGACCTCGCGGCGGCAACGTCACGGCCTTCGTCGTCGAGAAGTCCGACCCGGGCTTCACCTTCGGCGCGAAGGAGCGCAAGCTCGGCATCAAGGGCAGCCCCACGCGCGAGCTGATCTTCGACAACGTCCGGATCCCCGGCGACCGCGTCGTCGGTGAGGTCGGCGACGGCCTCAAGATCGCCCTGCGCACGCTCGACCACACGCGCGTCACCATCGGCGCCCAGGCCGTCGGCATCGCCCAGGGCGCTCTCGACCAGGCGGTGGCCTACATCAAGGACCGCAAGCAGTTCGGCACGCGCATCGCCGACTTCCAGGGCATCCAGTTCATGCTTGCCGACATGGCGATGGAGCTCGAGGCCGCCCGCCAGATGGTCTACGTCGCGGCCGCCAAGTCCGAGCGCGGCGACAAGGACCTCACCTTCTTCGGTGCGGCCGCCAAGTGCTACGCCTCGGACGTCGCGATGAAGATCACGACCGACGCCGTGCAGCTGCTCGGCGGGGCGGGCTACACGAGCGACTTCCCGCTCGAGCGGATGATGCGTGACGCGAAGATCACCCAGATCTACGAGGGCACCAACCAGGTCCAGCGCCTGGTCATGGCCCGTCACGTCCTCAAGTAGGCTGGGCGCCGCTCGCGCGGGGAGGCCGGGCCATCGCGCCATGACACCCGACGACGAGAAGGACGCCTGTGGACCTGACTCCTGACCCCCAGCCCTCGGTCAGCGTCATCATGCCGATCCTCAACGAGGCGAGGCACCTTCGCGACGCCGTCGCGATGATCCTCGCGCAGGACTACTCCGGACCGCTCGAGATCGTCCTCGCGCTCGGGCCCTCGACGGACCGCACCGACGAGGTCGCCGCCGACCTCGCGGCCGCGGATGCCCGCGTGCACGTCGTGGCCAACCCGAGTGGGCGCACGCCCGACGGGCTCAACGCCGCCATCGGCGCCAGCACCGGCGCGGTCATCGTCCGCGTCGACGGTCACGCGGAGATCCCCGACGACTACATCAGCGTCGCGGTTGCCGAGCTGCTCCGGGTCGGCGCCGACAACGTGGGCGGGATCATGGACGCCCAGGGCACGTCGGCCTTCGAGCGCGCGGTGGCCGCCGCGATGCGCAGCCCGCTCGGCGTCGGGAGCGCCCGCTTCCACACCGGCGGCGAGCCCGGCGATGCCGACACCGTCTACCTCGGTGTCTTCCGTCGCGCGGCGCTCGAGCGAGTGGGCGGCTACGACCCGCACTTCGCCCGCGCGCAGGACTGGGAGATGAACCACCGCATCCGCGAGACGGGCGGCAAGGTGTGGTTCACGCCCGACCTCAAGGTCACCTACCGCCCCCGCGCATCCGTCCAGGCCCTCGCCAAGCAGTACTTCCACTACGGACGGTGGCGCCGGGTCGTCGCGAGGCACCACGAGGGGACCATCAACCCGCGCTACCTCGCGCCGCCGACGATGGTCGGCGTCACGACCGTGGCCACGATCGCCGGTTTCGTGTGGCCGCCCGCCTGGATCGTCCCGGCGGCGTACGCCGCGGGCGTGACGGCCGGCGGACTCGCCATCAGCAGGGGCGAGTCGGCGGCGACCCGGGCCGCGACGCCCGTCGTCCTCGCGACGATGCACTGGTCGTGGGGCATAGGGTTCCTGACGAGCCCGAGCAGCCTCAAGCGCTGATCCGCGGGCGACCCCGCCCGACCTCTCCTCACACGACACCTCATCGGAAAGGGACGTCGATCGTGCTCGACAACGCGAAGCTGCTGGTTCAGCTGGGCCAGCAGGCCGTCCGCCGCCAGATGGCCAAGCGCAAGCTCTCCGCGCGGATGGAGCGCTCGGGCCTCGAGCGCGGCACCGACGCCCCGTTCCGCTGCGCCGTCTACTTCTCCGACGAACCGGTCAACCTCTACCAGATCCGGCAGTGGTACGCCCCCCTCCAGGAGCTGGCCAAGACGCAGCCCGTCGTCGTCATCTCGCGCATGCCCGAGACGACGAGCCTGCTCCTCGACGAGTGCCCGCTCCCGGTCCTGCACGGACCTCGTGTCACCGACATCGAGGCGTTCATGGCGGCCCACGAGATCGGTCTCGTCCTCTACGTCAACCAGAACGTCCGCAACTTCCAGATGTTGCGCTTCGCCGAACCGGCCCACGTGTTCGTGAGCCACGGCGAGAGCGACAAGTCCTACATGGCCTCCAACCAGCTCAAGGCCTACGACCGGGTCTTCATCGCGGGACCGGCCGCCGCCGAGCGCCTCAGCGGTGCACTCGTCGAGTTCGACGTCGCCACGCGAGCGGTCGAGATCGGTCGGCCGCAGGCGGACGTCACCTACGAGGCGCCGCAGCTGCCCGACGACGGGCGCACCACGATCCTCTACGCCCCCACCTGGGAGGGCGACCGCCAGAGCATGGCCTACGGCTCCATCGCGACCCACGGCGCGGCGCTGCTGACCAGCCTGCTCGCCGACCGCCGGTTCCGGATCGTCTACCGACCGCACCCGCGCTCGGGGACGTTCGACCCGGCATACGGCACGGCGTCGACGCACCTGGCCCGCCTCGTCGCGGAGGCCAACCACGCCGACCCCGCGGCCGGGCACCTCGTCGACACGGAGACGGCGTTCGGCTGGCACCTGGCCCGGCTCGACGCGTGCATCACCGACATCTCGGCCGTGGCCCTCGACTGGCTCGCCACCGGCAGGCCGCTCGTGCTGACGCGTCCCGCGAACCCGCGCGCCGACGTCGAGCCGACCCGGCTCAACACGAGCGTGCCGATGGTCGAGGTCGACCGCGCCCGCGAGATCATCGGCATCCTCGACGACGCGATGTCGGCGTCCGATGACTCCCGGGCCGGGGTCGTGCGGCACTACTTCGGCGACACGAGCCCCGGCGCAGCGACGCAGCGGTTCGTGCGCGCCTCGACCGATCTCATCGAGGCACGGCTCACCCGGATGGTGCGCCAGACCTAGACCGACCCGAGAGTGCCCCGGCACGGACCCGTAATGGCCGTGGACGCGGCACATGGCGAGCACCCCTAGACTTCGGCGAGGATCGGGTGGGGGACCGCCCAGCCCGGCCCTGGATGCAGAGGCCTCGAGACAGCACGAAGGAGAAGGTGGTCTGCGCGCATGATCGGCGTGTCCCAGTTCCGTGGCCTCATGGCCAACCGTCAGGTGGTGCGCACCCTCGTGGAGCGCGACCTGCGCGTCCGGTACGCCGGTAGCGTGCTCGGCTGGGTGTGGACGGTGCTCGACCCGCTGCTGATGGCCCTCATCTACCTGGTCGTCTTCACCGTGATCTTCCAGGCACGTCGAGGCGGCCACCAGCCCTACTTCCTGCACCTCGTGACCGGCCTGTTCCTGTGGCAGTGGTTCGCCCAGAACATGACGGAGACGTCGCGGGCGCTGCTGTCGGAGGCACGGCTCGTGCGGTCGGCCAACCTGCCGCGTGAGCTGTGGGTCGTGCGCGTCGTCCTCGCCAAGGGTGTCGAGTTCGTGCTGACCCTCCCGGTCATCGCCGCCTTCACGATCTTCTACATGATCACCGGGCAGACGAAGCTGCACTGGACCATCGTGCTCCTGCCCGTCTCGCTCGTGCTGACCTTCCTGCTGTCCGTGGGCATCGGCATGATCCTCGCGCCGGTCACCGTGCTCGTGAACGACATGGCTCGCGTCGTCCGCATCGTGCTGCGTCTCGGCTTCTACGCCACCCCCGTGCTCTACAGCGCCGACATGGCGCCGCCGGTGCTGCAGAAGCTGCTCCTGTTCAACCCGATGAGCGGCATCCTCGAGCTCTTCCGGTCCGGCTTCTTCAAGGGTGAGATGAACATCCTGTCGGTCAGCTCGGCCGTCGTGCTGACGGTCGTGCTGCTCTTCGTGGGGGCTTTCGTGTTCAAGCGGCTCGAGCCGGCCGTGCTGAAGGAGATCTGATGGCCAAGCCGGTGATCGAGGTGCGCAACCTCGGGATCGAGTTCTACCGCTCCCGTCGTCGGCGCATGTCGCTGCGCGAGATGGTGCTCAAGCGACAGAACAGCGCGCCGAGCGAGACGTTCTGGGCGCTGCGGAACATCTCCTTCGACGTCGCCCGGGGCGAGGCCGTCGGTCTCGTCGGCGGCAACGGCAGCGGCAAGAGCACGCTCCTGCGGATGATCGCCGGCGTCATGCTCCCCGACGAGGGGCACGCCACGGTCCGGGGCAGGGTCGCCCCGCTCATCGAGCTGACCGGTGGCTTCCTCGGTGAGCTCACGGCGCGCGAGAACGTCTATCTAGCGGCGGGTCTGCACGGCCTGACCAAGGAGCAGATCGATGCCCGCTTCGACGAGATCGTCGACTTCGCCGGCCCCCAGGTGCAGGCCGGCATGGACATGCCGTTCCGCCACTTCAGCTCCGGCATGCAGGTGCGCATCGCCTTCGCGCTCATCACCACCCTCGACCAGCCCGTCGTGCTCGTCGACGAGGTCCTCGCCGTCGGCGACCGCGCCTTCCGCGAGAAGTGCTACGAGCGGATGGAGAACATGCTCTCGGGCGGCAAGACGCTCTTCCTCGTGTCGCACAGCGAGCACGACCTGCGTCGCTTCGCCGAGCGTGGCCTCTACCTCGCGTCGGGCCAGCTCAAGAGCGACGGTCCCATCGACGAGGTGATCGCCCAGTACAACGCCGACGCCGACGCGGACGCCGCTTCGTGAGGCTCGACGAGCGCCCGCTCGTCGGCGACGCTCGTGCCCGGGCCGTGCACGGCCGGTCCTCCGGTGGCGACCTCCTCGTGGTCGGCGGTTCCCCGGCGTCGGACCTGCTCGAGTCGCTCGAGCCCTTCGGCCTCGCCCGCAACTCCGCGCCCGTCGACGCGCACACGGTCTCCTCGGACCTGCTGGCCGCAGCGGACGTGGCCGCGGCCGCGAGCGACGTGCCGCTCGTCGTGGTCAGCCACGACGTGCGGATCAGCCCCGTCGCCCTCCTCGACCTGCTCGACGGACCGCGCGACGTGACCTCGACCGCGGTCGTCGACGGCCCGGTCACCGACCTGCGCGGTGACGCCTCCGACGTGGTGCCGGGCGGCTTCGCCCCCGTGCGGGTCGACCCCGTGTCCCGACGCGTCACCTCCGTCGGGACCGTGCGGCACGTCGTGAGCGGACCGACGACGTATGCCGCCGGCATCCTGCGCGTCGCCGCGTCCGACCGCATCCGCGTGGCCGAGGTCCTTCGGGCGGCAGCGACGAGCGAGTCGGCAGGGGAGCCCGGCATCCAGGTCTTCGACCTGGCGGTGCTCGCCGTCGTCCGCGACGCCGTGGTCCCGGTCGCCGCGACACCCCTGGCCCACGTCACCGTCGAGCGCGGCCACGAGCAGCGTCCCGGCGTCGTCGGCTCCGCGTGGCAGCAGCGCCTCCGCGCCGCCTCGCGCGGCAATGACGGCGTCTTCTCGACGCACGCGATCCGTCCGCTCTCACGTCGCCTCACGGCATACGGCCTCGGGCGCGGCTGGACGCCCAACGTCGTGACGTTCGTCAGCCTCCTGCTCGGCCTGGCGGCGTGCGCCCTCGCCGCCGTCGACACGCGCTGGACGTGGGTGCTCGCCGCCGTCCTGCTCCAGGCCTCGCTCGTCGTCGACTGCGTGGACGGCGAGCTCGCCCGGTTCACGCGTCGCTACAGCCCCCTCGGCGGGTGGCTCGACGCGGTCAGCGACCGCATCAAGGAGTTCACGCTCGTGGCGGCCGTGGCGTGGGTCGCAGCGCGCCGGGGCGACGACCTGTGGTGGCTCGCCATCGTCGTGCTGGCCCTCCTCGCCGTCCGTCACGCCGAGGACTTCGCCTACGCGACCCGCCACCGTGCCCTCTCAGCCCGACCCGTCGTGCCACGGGCGCTCGACGTGCCCGGCGACGGGGGAGCGCAGGGGGCCCGCACCGACGTGCCGGCCGCGCCGACGGGCCGCGCCCGTCTCGTCCGCGACGTCAAGCAGGTGCTGCACCTGCCCATCGCCGAGCGCTACCTCGTCATGTCGGTGGGGCTCCTCCTCTACAGCCCTGCCCTCCTGCTGTGGGCGCTCGGGGTCGCGTCAGCCATCGCGTTCGCGTGGACCCAGGTGGGGCGCCTCGGCAAGGCCCTGACCGGGCGGGACCACTTCCGCGCCGACCAGCCCGACCCCACGCTGCCGCACCTCGTCGACCTCGCCATCGTGCCGCGACCGACCGGGCGCGGGCGGCTCGCCTGGCAGCTGCCCGGCCTGCTCGTCGCCGTCGAGGCGGCGGCCCTGCTCCTCGCCGCCGGCGGTGACCCGGTCGCCCGCGCCGCCGCGTACGCGTGGCTGGCGGCCGTGTGCTGGCACGTCTACGACAACGTCTACCGGCTGCGCGAGACCGGCCGCGGCACGCCGCACGCCCTCGTCCGCGCCACTCTCGGGGTCGAGGGCCGCGTCGTCGTCCTCGCGATCATCGGCGGCTTCACCGACCGGCCGGCCGTGCCGCTGCTCGTCGGCGCGGTCCTGCTCATCGTGGCGTATGCCGCCGAGTCCGCCCGCGCGTGGCGCGCGGTCATCGGGTCGGCCCCCTCCGGTGGGGCCACCGATGCGGCAGCGGACGGGTCGACACGGCAGGATGGCTCCTCGTGACGCACGACCCGACGCACGACCCGACGAACGACCGCCCGAGCATCGCCGAGCTCAAGGCCGTCGCGCAGCCGCCCGAGCACATCGCCCGCTACAACGCGGAGCACTGGGCCGGCGCGCTCTACATCCGTCACCTCTCGATCTACGCGACGCGCGCCCTCCTCCCGACGCACATCTCGCCCAACGGCGTCACGTGGCTGATGATCCTCACCGGCCTCGTCGGTGCGCTCGCCATCCCGTTCGGCGGTCTCGTCGGGCCGATCGTCGCGGTCCTCGCCATGCAGCTGCAGATCCTGCTCGACTGCTCTGACGGTGAGGTCGCCCGGTGGCGCCAGCGGTTCTCGCCCGCCGGCATCTACCTCGACCGCATCGGGCACTACGTCACCGAGGGGGCGATCCCCGTCGCGATCGGCCTCCGAGCCGACGGGTGGAGCCTGTCGGCGCCCGGCGACGTCGGGGGCTGGACGGCGCTCGGCATGCTCGTGGCGCTCGGCGTCCTGCTCAACAAGGCCTTCACCGACCTCGTCCACGTGGCCCGCGCCAAGACCGGACGCCCGCCGCTCGAGGACGTCGAGGGCACGGCCCGCCCCAAGGCGTCGGGCATGGCGCGCCTGCGACGCGCCTTCGACTACGTGCCGATCTTCAGGGCCTTCGTCGCCGTCGAGGCCTCGATCCTCGCGCTCGTCGCTGCCGTCGTCGACGCCGTCCACGGCGACCTGCTCGGCACGCAGGTCCTCGTCATCGCGATGGTGCCGCTCATCGTCATCACGGCCGGGGGCCATCTGCTGGGCGTGCTGTCCAGCTCGAGGCTCGACTGATGACCGGCAGCGAGGCGTCGGTCGCGCCGCTCCCGGTGCTCCAGTGGGCCCAGGAGCACGGCGAGGTCGGCGGGGTGCGCACGAGCCACGCCCAGCTGACGAGCGTCCTTCGGGCAGAGGGCATCCCGGTGTCCTACGTTGACACGGGATCGGCGCGGCGCGCTGCCTCGATGCTGCCGCGGCTCACCCACCGGTCGCTTCACCTGCTGCACCTGACCCGCCTGTGGCGGGCCATGCTGCTCGCACCCGTCTTCGCACTGCTGTCGGGCCGCACCGTCCTCGTGCTCCACTCCGGCTCGACCGGGGGGCAGGTCGCGCGGATGACCGCCTGGCGCCGTCGGGCCCTGGTGCTCGCGCTCTACGCCTATGACGAGATCTGGGCGGTCAACGACGAGATCGGGGCCATCCTCCCCGCCGCGCTGCGTGCGCGGATCACCGTCGTGACCCCCTTCGACTCGTCCGCGGCTCCGGTGCCGAGCCCGTACGAGCGGCAGCCCCACGCACTCGCCCTCGCGACGAACGCCGGTCTGGCGCACTACAACGCCCAGCTCGGCATCGACACGGTCCGTCGCGTGCGTGAGCGCTGGAGCGACGCGACGCTCACGGTCCTCGCCTACGGCCACGACTCCCCGGAGGTCGAGGCGCTGCGTCGTCTCGGCGAGGTGGAGCCGTGGCTGACCGTGGCCTTCGACTCCAGCGCCGACGAGGTGTCGGCCGTCCTGTCCCGCGTCGGCACGTTCCTGCGGCCCACGAGCTGGGACGGTGACTCCGTCATCGTCCGGGAGGCCCAGGCGGCCGGAGCCACCGTCGTCGCCAGTGACACGGCGCCCCGGCCGGCCGGCGTCGTGCTCGCCCCTCTCGATGCCGAGGCGCTCGCGGCAGCCGTCACCGACGGGGGACCCGTGAGCGACGGCAGTGGTCTCGCCCAGACGACCCTGGCCGACGCGGTGCGCTCCGCCGAGTCCGCGGCGACTCGTCGCTGAGCACCCGGACCGGTACCCTCGCTGACGACGCGATGGGTCTCCCACCCCGTCCACCTGCCCTAGGAGAAGAGTGACCCACCGGACCGTCATCACCTTCGGGACCTTCGACGTCTTCCACGTCGGGCACGTCCGAGTGCTCCAGCGAGCCGCCGAGCTCGGCGACCGCCTCGTCGTCGGAGTCTCGGCCGACGCGCTCAACATCGCGAAGAAGGGTCGCCCGCCCGTCTTCAACCAGGACGAGCGCCTCGAGATCATCTCGGCGCTCAAGGTCGTCGACGAGGTCTTCGTCGAGGAGTCCCTCGAGCTCAAGCGCGACTACATCGTCGAGCACGGTGCCGACGTCCTCGTCATGGGCGACGACTGGGCCGGCAAGTTCGACTGGGTCGGCGACGTGTGCGAGGTCGTCTACCTGCCGCGCACGCCGTCGGTGTCGACGACCGGCCTCATCGAGCACATCGCCAGCCTCGGCTGAGGCGCTCGCACACCGGCACGGAAGGGGCCCGGGACCGATGCACCCGGTCCCGGGCCCCCGCCGACGGCAGCCTTACTGCCCCCAGGCGGCCGTCGACGCGTAGGTCCCCGCGGAGAGCGGAGACGTGAGCCGAGCCGCTCCCTGGACGCGGTAGACGAGCAGCCTCCCGTCGCTCGCGCGTCGGGCCAGGATGTCGTCGCGGCCGTCACCGGTGATGTCACCCGCGCCGCGGACCGCGCTCATGGCGTTCCACCCGCCCAGACCGATGACCTGTGCAGCACCGAGGGTTCCGGATCCCGAGCCCGGGTAGAGCACCAGGGCGCCGTCGGACGCCCGGACGCACAGGAGATCCGGATGTCCGTCACCCGTGAACTCGCCGGCACTGAGCTGCGTCAGCCGGCTCCAGCCCGACGCGATGGTCGAACTGCTCCGGATGCCGCCGGCTCCGTTCCCTCGGTGCAGCACGACTCTGCCGTCGGTCCACCGCGTGACGAAGTCCGTGTAGCCGTCCTCGTCGAAGTCGCCCACGGGCAGGATGTGGCTGGCGCCGGTCCATCCCGACGCGAGCAGCGTGCGCCCCGCATTGAGGTTGCTGCGGCCCAGGCCCGGATAGACCCACACCTGTCCCGCCTTGTCGATGGCGGCGACGTCGCCGAGGTTGTCCTGGGTCCACGGCCCGATCAGGGCAGTCGCTCGCATGTCGGCGAAGCCGCTCCCCGCGATCTGTCTCACGGTGAAGCTCAGGGACCCGGTGTACGAGAGGGTCTTCATCGCGCCGCCCGATGGCAGAAGTACATCCGCGAGGGAGTCGCCCGTGACGTCACGAGGGGAGAAGTTCGTCGACCACGGGGGTGTCGATGTCACGACCCACCACGTGCTCCGCAGCTTCTGCGAGGTGCGGAAGGCGTCCGCCGACACCGTCACTGTCGATGCCGACCCCGTCAGCGTGACGGAGGCGACACGTCCTCCCCATGTCCCGCTGCCGCCGCCACCGACCCGGGGACCGACCGTCAGGCGGACGAACCGTCCGATCGTCGGGTAGGCGCGCTCCACCGAACCGACCGGGAGCGTGGCAGTCCACGAATGCGGGTTGGACGACGAGGCGACCGCGCCGTCGTAGGGGTCGGTCTTGCCCGGGAGGTAGGCCGTGCCGCCACTGACCGTGCGCCCACCGTTCGACGCGGAGTACTGGGTGAAGGCGGGCTTGCCTCCGTAGGTCAGGACGGTCCCGGCCGTGGCCGTCGTGGCGTTCGTCGAGCGCGTGTCCTCGTAGCGGCGCACGAGGGTGCCTGCCGAGCTGTAGTCGGCGATGCCGTTGTACGCCTGGCACGACACGTCGCAGATGTCGTAGACGCGGGAGCCGGCAGCGGCACGCGAGTGGGCGGCATACGTACGGGCGGCCACGGCCTGCGCCGACAGGGCTGCTGCGGGCCAGCTCGCCGACATCTCGACGGGCACCACGGCGCGTGTGTAGCGCTCGGAGCCGACGAGGTTGACGGCGTATGCCTTCCCGGAGACGGGCACGACGCGGACCGACCCGGCGTACTCCCGTTGGGTGCCGCTCGGCAGCAGCACCCGGACCGACGACGTGGAGGGGCGGCTCACCGTGAGCGGCAGCGTCGAGCCCCGCCATGTCGTCACGGTGGACCAGCCCGCGCCCGAGTTCGCCTGCAGCGTCAGGGCCGAGCCTTCCGGGACGATGCGCCATCGGTACGCGCTCGAGAGTGTGGACTGCCGCTTGCCGTCCGAGATGACCATGCCGCTGACCTTCGAGAACTGGGTGCCCGACGTGCCGACGGCCGAGAGCCACACGCGCAGCGTCGGGTCGGCCTGGGCGGCGCGCGTCGTGCCGGGGTAGTAGAAGCCGACGATCTGCTGCCACGTCAGGGCCTTCGTGGCCGCGCCGTAGGCACCCCACTGTGAGAGGCCGACGCCGTGGCCGAATCCGTGGCCCGCCAATGTCAGGACACCGTTCGTGGGGCGAGGGTAGGTCTCGGACGCGGCCCGCGGGGCCATCGGGTTCCATTGCCCGTCACGCCAGATCGCGCCGGCGTTGCTGCGGATCGTCGGCAGCTGCTTGGCGTATGCCGTGTCGCCCGGGCAGCCGGTCAGGCTGAGGTCGCGGTGTCCGATGGTCCGCGGCAGCGTCACCTTCTGGCCCGGGTCGAACTTCGAGTTGCCGCTGGAGGTCAGCGTCACCGACGACGTCGGGTCGAAGAGGGACCGGTCGGCCTCCCAGGCGACGAGCTTGGTCACGGTGCTCTGGGTGGCGGCCGGGAAGGGGACCGACGTGAAGTCGCCGATGACCGAGATGCCCGTCGTCTCGGCGTTGAAGCCGCCGGCCTGGGCGCCCTGGACGAAGCCGGCCGGGCTGCCCTTGCGGCCCTCGTACGCACGGCCGAAACGGTCGACGAGGATCTGGTAGCCGATGTCGCACCAGCCCTGGCTCTGCGTGTGGTACGCGTAGATCGAGCGGATGATGGCGGGCGCCTGGTCGGCGGTGTAGGTGTTCGAGTTGACCGTGTGGTGCACGACGACGGCCTTGAAGCCGGGGAGGCGCTCGGCGTCGCACGTGCGCAGGCTCTCGTCTGCGCCCCACTGCGCACGCGAGATGATCGTCGGTCGGGTGACGGCCGCGACGGCCGAACCAGCGGGGGCGGAGAGTGCGTCGTCCGCGCTCGACCGGCCGCCGTCGACGAGACTCGCCCGGAGACCGCGCGGGAGGGTGCCGTCGGGGGTGGTGACCCGGATGTCGATCCCGTCCGAGCCCGCCGCGGCCACGGCCTCGGTGCCCGGGCGCGCGTGGCGGGCGTCGGCCGAGCCGGGGTCAGGCCCGTCGCCGTCGAGGCCGAGGTCGGTCCAGCCCGACCACCCGCTCTCCCCGTGGGTGCGCACCTCGACGTGGGTGCCGGCGGGTGGCGTCGTGTCGAAGGTGACGCCGGCGAGGTCGAAGTCGACACCCTGGACCTGCTTCGTGGCCACGACGGGGTCGCCCGCGCCGTGTCGGTCACCGGTGGCGGCGGCGTTCCCGGAAACGGTCGCGGACCGTTTCGCGGTGCCCGTGCCGACGCCCGCGACGGCCGGGACGGCGACGTCGTGGACGACCGGTGAGACGGGGCGCGGCGTGGCGCCGGATGTCACGGTGGGGACCACCATGAAGGTGGCGGTCAGCGCGACGACGGCGAACGAGGTGGGGATGGGGCGCACGGGAGTCACTCCTGGGTCGGAAGACGCAATGGTCCCAAATGTCCCATTTATCGGAGTGAACGCAAAACCTTGGTGGCCAATTCGTGACCGTGCCAGCCGAATTCACAGGAAATGCGGCATCGCCTGTCCCGTGAATGACAGCGGACGGTAAATTCCGGCGCCCGCCGGTGAATGGGAAAGGCGCGGTCACGACCTTCGTGACCGCGCCTTTCCCGGTGGTCCGCAGGCCGGGGCTCAGCCGTGCGACGGCGCCGGCTGGAGGTCGACCGTGAGCTCGGGCTCGGTCTTCTCGCGCACCTCGGCCTCGGTGACCCCGGGCGCGAGCTCACGCAGCACGAGGCCGGTCTCGGTGACGTCGAGGACGCAGAGGTCGGTGATGATGCGCTGGACGACGCCGCGCCCCGTGTAGGGCAGCGAGCACTCCTTGACGATCTTGTAGGAGCCGTCCTTGGCGTTGTGCTCCATGAGCACGATGACCTTCTTGGCACCGTGCACGAGGTCCATCGCGCCGCCCATGCCCTTGACCATCTTGCCGGGGATCATCCAGTTGGCGATGTCGCCGCCCTGCGAGACCTGCATGGCGCCGAGGATGGCGGCGTCGACCTTGCCGCCGCGGATCATCCCGAAGCTCGTCGCCGAGTCGAAGAAGGCCGCGCCCTTGCGCAGGGTGACGGTCTCCTTGCCGGCGTTGATGAGGTCGGGGTCCTCGTCGCCGTCGATCGGGTAGGCGCCGACGCCGAGGATGCCGTTCTCGGACTGGAGCACGATCTCGACGTCGTCGGGGACGTAGTTGGGCACGAGCGTCGGCAAGCCGATGCCGAGGTTGACGTAGGCACCGTCGGCCAGCTCGGCGGCGGCGCGGGCCGCCATCTGCTCACGGGTCAGAGCCATCTCAGGCCTCCTGCTCGGTGGTCGTGCGCGGGCGGACGGTGCGGCGCTCGATGCGCTTGTCAGCGGCCTGCTCGGGGGTCAGCGGGAGGACGCGCTGCACGAAGATGCCGGGCAGGTGGATCTCGTCGGGGTCGAGCTGGCCGGGCTCGACGAGCTCCTCGACCTCGGCAACGGTGACGCGGCCGGCCATGGCGCACAGCGGGTTGAAGTTGCGGGCGGACTGGTTGAAGACGAGGTTGCCGTGGCGGTCGCCCTTCGCGGCCCGCACGAGCCCGAAGTCGGTCGTGATGGCCTGCTCGAGGACGAACGTCCTCGTCTCGCCCATCCACTCGAAGTCCTGGGTCTGCTTCGGCGGGGACGCCACGGCGATGGTGCCGGAGTCGTCGTAGCGCCAGGGCAGTCCGCCGTCGGCGATCTGGGTGCCGACGCCCGTCATCGTGAAGAACGCGCCGATGCCGGACCCGCCGGCGCGCAGGCGCTCGGCGAGCGTGCCCTGCGGCGTCAGCTCGACCTCGAGCTCGCCGGAGAGGTACTGCCGCTCGAACTCCTTGTTCTCACCGACGTACGAGCTGACCATGCGGCGGATCCTCTTGTCGCGCAGCAGGATGCCGAGGCCCCAGTCGTCGACGCCACAGTTGTTCGAGACGGCCTCGAGGTCGGTGAGGCCGGCGTCGTGGATCGCCGCGATGAGGACGGAGGGGATGCCGCAGAGACCGAAACCGCCGACCGAGAGCGACATTCCGTCGCTGATCCCGGCGATGGCCTCCTGGGGGGTGGAGACGACTTTGTCCATGGGTCGGACTCTATCCGCGCCGTCGCGCCCGGGTGCCGTGGGGTCGTCCCACACGAGCGCGCCGACCTGTGGTCGCCGCGCACGTATGCCGTACGCCGTGCGGGGGAGGGAATGACAGTCGTGTCATTTGAGACCCCCAGCGAAGAACACGTCTGTAATTCGTCGAACCGCCTTGTGATGGGTGTGACTGGAGTGCATAAATGGTGCGGGAGTAAACCCGCTCCCTCCCCTGACAAGAGGTTCACCATGGCCTTGCGCCGACACCGACTGGGCCTCGTCCTCGCTCTTCCCGCGCTGACCGTGCCCATGACGGCGAGCCCGGCTGCGGCGGTCCAGGCGCCGCCGACCCGGACGCTCCCGAGCACCCTCGACGTGTACGTGCCCTACCAGGAGCAGACGGTCTGCGACCCCGTGGCGCGTCCTGGCGTGCTCGCATTCGCCCGGCTCATGACCTCTCACTACGGGATGGGCTCGACGGGACTCATCGGGCGCGCCTGCGGCAGCGGTCCGTCGGAGCACTACGACGGGCGGGCCTGGGACTGGATGCTCAACGTCGACAACCCCTCGCAGGAGGCCGTCGCCCAGTCGGTGCTCGCGTGGCTGACCGCCCCCGACAAGAACGGCGTCAAGGGCGCCATGGCCCGTCGCTTCGGGATCATGTACATCATCCACGACCGCAAGATGTGGCGCTCCTACGCGACGGAGCGGGGCTGGGCGCCGTACTACGGCTCATCGCCCCACACGGACCACGTGCACTTCAGCTTCAACTACGACGGGGCGGCCGGCCGCACGTCGTGGTGGACGGGGGTCGCGACCCGCAGCTACCTCACCTCGCTCCCGCCGGCGGCGACGACGCTGCCGACGACCCCGCCCAGCACCCCGACGCCGTCGACGCCCGTGACGACGAAGCCCGTGCTGCTCTCCTACGGCATGCGCTCCGAGGCGGTGCGCCAGCTGCAGGTCCGGCTCGGCAACCTGCCCACGACCGGCTACTTCGGCGACCAGACCAAGGCCCGTGTCGTCGCCTACCAGACCTTCGTCGGGCTGCCGCGGACCGGCGTCGCCGACCTGCGGACACAGGAGATCCTCGCGGCCCGCGGGTGGCGGAGCGTGACCGCGGCCTACCCGACGCTGAAGCCGGGGACGACCTCGGCCGCCGTCAGGACCCTCCAGGGCAAGCTCGGCTCGCTGCCGACCACCGGCTACTACGGCAGCCTGACCCAGGCCCGGGTGACGGCGTACCAGAAGTTCGTCGGCCTGCCGCAGACCGGAGTCGCCGACCCGGTGACGCAGGCCCGACTCTGGGTGCGCGGCTGGACCGGGACCGCGGCGGCGTCCGGCACGACGACGAAGGCCTACCCGACCCTGCGGTTCGGGATGACGTCGGCGGCGGTCAAGGCGCTCCAGGCCAGGCTCGGCTCGCTGCCGACGACCGGCTACTACGGCACGCTGACGCGCGCCCGGGTGACGGCCTACCAGCGCTTCGCCGGGCTGCCGCAGACCGGTGTCGCCGACTCGGCCACGCAACAGCGGCTCTACACGCGCGGCTGGTCGGCGACGACGAGCACCGTCGCGCTCGTCACCAGCACCACCACGGCCGGGAGGGACCTCGCCATGACCACCTATGCCAGCACGTCGTCACGCAGCAGCGCCGGGGTCGCCAGCGTCGACATCGCCACGAGCTACACGGCATACAAGAGCCTGACGCTCGCGACCGGGTCGCGCGGCGCCGCGGTGCGCGTCCTCCAACGGGCGCTCGGCGGCCTCGCCGTCGACGGTGTCTTCGGCTCCGTCACACGCGACAAGGTCGTCTCGTTGCAGCGCTCGCTCGCGCTGCCACAGACCGGGGTCATGACCCCCGAGCTCTGGGACGTCCTCGAGGCCCGTGACTTCCCCTTCGTGGCCGACCGTTCGACGGTGCTGCGCGCGGGTGACACGGGACCTCAGGTCGTCGCCGTGCAGCGCCTGCTCGGCGTCCGTCAGACGGGCGTCTTCGACCTGGCGACGCGCGAGGCCGTCAAGTCCGTGCAGGCGCGGGCGGGCCTCGCCAGCACCGGGGTCGTCGCGTCCCGGACCTGGTCGCTCTTCGACCGGCTGTCGGCGTAGAGCCTTGTCGCTCAGGCGCTCTCGCGGGCGTCGACGGTGACGCCCTCCGAGGCGAAGCGGTCTGCGAGGTCGTCGCGCTGACCGCGCACGAGCACGACCGACCCGTCGACCGCCCAGGCGGCGAGCGCCCGGCGCAGCACCGGCTCGAGGGCGCCGCCGAGCACGACGCGCGGGGATGTGCCCCAGCCGTCCTCGGGCGCGACGACGGCGCCGTATGCCGTGTCGACGCCGTCCGCCGCCAGCGCGACGTCGCCGGGCTCGGCGTCGGACATCGGCGAGAAGAGGTCGCCGTGGGTGGCCAGCTCGCGGGCCTCGTCGACGGCGCCACCCGCATCGTCGGCCTCCGGGTGCCGACGGGCCAGGGCCGGCAGCGAGACGAGCACCGCGTCACCTCCGTGGCCGGCGGCGGCAGCGGGGGAGCCGGTGACGAGCACGTCGGCTCCGGTGGCCGCGTCGCCGACGACGACCGTCGCGCCGACCGACCACGCCGCGAGGGCCCAGTAGAGCGAGCGCCAGTGCGCCGGGAGGTCGATGCCGACCGTCGTGCCGGGGCCCGCCGCGGCGTCGTCCTGGAGGAGGTTCGCAGCCTTGGCGACCCAGTTGGCCAGGACGCGGGCGCTGAGCTCGATGCGCTCGCCCGCGGTCGGTCCCGGCTCGTCGTCGTACCACGTCAGGCGCGGCCGGCCCGGGTCCGCGGCGACCATCCGCGCGAGCACGTCGGCGGGCAGCAGGTCGGCCATCAGCTGTTCTTCGCTCCTTCGACGGTGGTGCCGGCTGGCGGCTCGGTCAGTGGCTCGTCGTCCTTGAGGGCCTTGAAGAGCGCCTTGGCGCGCTCGGTGTCCCACTTGACGGCGAGGGCGCCGGCGCTCGTGCGGTAGGCGAGGTCGGAGGTCGGCACGGACAGGGAGAGGCCCTCGTCGTTGCTGACGGCACGCATGGCCTGGAGCACCCGGACGGCGTCCACGATCCCCGTGTCCTGGCCGACCGCGAGGCCCGCTGCGGAGGCGTCGGCGAAGCTCTTGTAGCGCCAGGGGATGAGCACGGTCGAGGGCGTCGCGGCCTTCTTCATGAGCGCACCGAGGAACTGGCGCTGCCGGGCGGCGCGCCCGATGTCGCCCAGCGGGTCCTCGTAGCGGGAGCGGACGTAGCCGAGGGCATTGCCACCGTCGAGCGTCTGGCAGCCCTTCTTGAGGTCGATGCCGGCCTTCTTGTCCTTCATGTCGCGCGGCACGCAGAGGTCGACGCCGCCGACGCTGTCGACGACGGCGGCGAAGCCACCCAGGCCGATCTCGATGTAGCCGTCGACGTGGATGCCGGTGACCTGCTCGACGGTGTCGGTCAGCAGCTTGGGTCCGCCGATGGAGTACGCGGCGTTGATCTTGTTGGAGCCGTGCCCAAGGATGGGCACGTAGGAGTCGCGGGGGAGCGAGACCATGACCGGCTTGCCGCCGCTCTCGGAGACGTGGACGAGCATGATCGTGTCGGTGCGGTTGCCGGCCGCGTTGCCCGTCGCGTACTTCTTGCGCTGCTCCTTGGTCAACCCCTCACGGCTGTCGGAGCCCACGAGGAGGTAGTTGTAGCCCGACGTGTCGGTGGGCCGCTCGCCAGCGGGGATGTTGTCGACCTTGTTGACGGCCCCCCACGCCTGCATCGGCACCCAGACCATGAAGCCGATCCAGGCCAGGAGCAGCACGAGCAGCACGACGAGCGCGATGCGTCCTCGGCGCCAGCGGTAGCGGGGCTCACGCGCCGGGGTGTCCGGTCCGGCGTCCCTCTCGTCGATGCGCGAAGCGGCGACGGCCGCGCCGCCGGGTCGCTTGGGGCCACGCCGGGTGTCGACGACGTAGGCGTCGTCATGGCCGGGACGACGCGGAGTGCTCGGATCAGTCGGCATCGGCTGCCTTCACGCTCGGGGACGGGGGAACTTCGCCGGACAGTGTGACAGCCGTTCCTGTCGACTTCACGTGCTCGGCTGCGGACCCCGCCTCGTCGAGGGCGATGCGGCGCGCCAGGCGGGTGTAGCGCGTCTCCATCGCACGGAAGCGCTTGTAGGTCGTCACGACGAAGCCGAGGAAGGCCACGACCAGCCCGTAGAGGATGAGGTCGGCGCCGCGTCCGATCCCCAACGCCTTGGCGAGGTTGGTCCACGTCTTGCTCGGGTCGATGATCGAGTAGATGACGAGGCCGAGCAGGAAGAGCAGCCCCAGGCGACGCAGCGCCTGCGTGCGCTGTCCCGAGCCGATGAGCAGCCGCCAGGCGATCGCGAGGACCGCGGCGATGAGCAGGATCTGAATGACACTCTGTCGACTCATCGCCAGATCAGCTCCGCGAGGATGTTGACGGCGTTCCAGAGCGACTGGCCCTTGGCCTTGGAGTAGTCGGTGTAGAGGATGTGCACGGGCTCCTCCGCGTAGGCGACCTTCGCGCCGTCGAAGCGCATCGAGCCGATCTGGGCGACGATCTCGGAGGCGTGCGCCATCCGGTTCTGGGTGATGTCGAGGCGCTGCACGACGTCACGGTGCAGGACGCGCAGGCCGTTGTGCGCATCGGTCAGTCGGGTGCCCGTCGTGAAGTTCGTGTAGGCGACCGCGGCCCGCAGGACGAGCCGCTTCGAGGCCGAGGCGTCGGTGCGCTCGTCAAGGAAGCGTGAGCCGAACACGACACGCACGTCGCCCTGCCGGATGCGGTCGACCATGACCTCGACGTCGTGGATCTGGTGCTGGCCGTCGGCGTCGTAGGTGACGACGTAGCGCATGGCCGGGTCGCCCAGGGCGTAGTCGAAGCCCGTCTGCAGGGCCGCGCCCTGCCCGAGGTTGACGGGGTGGCGCACGACGGCCGCACCCGCCTGCTCGGCACGGTCGGCCGACCCGTCGTGCGACCCGTCGTCGACGCACACGATGTTGGGGAAGACGGCGCGGGCCTCGCGCACGACGTCGGCGATGACGGCTGCCTCGTCGTAGAGCGGCACGACCAGCCACACGTCCTCGTTCTGCATGCGCCCAGCGTAGAGCGCCGTCGGTGCCCTGACCGACACGCGAGGCGCGCGCGGCAGCACGCCCGGGAGCCGGGGCCGGGAACTAGAGTCGGGGCACCATGACGGACGACTCGACGGGCTCGGCCGCGCTCCGCATCGCGATCGTCGGCCCGACCCACCCGCACAAGGGCGGCGTCGCCGCGCACACGACGATGCTCGCCCACCACCTCGCGGACGCCGGGCACGACGTCACGCTCGTGTCGTGGGCACACCTCTACCCCTCGAAGCTGCACCACGCCGATGCGTCCGTGCCCGACGGGGTGCCCGAGGTGCCTCCGTTCCCGCGGACGATCCGGGCGCTCAGCTGGGCTCGGCCCGACACGTGGGTGCGGGCCGGTCGGCGGCTGCGCGATGTCGACGCGATCCTCGTCGTCCACGTCATGCCTCCCGTCGTCCCAGCCCACCTGGCGCTGCTGCGGGCCGCTGGCGCCGTGCCGGGTGGTGATGGTCCGCGCCCTCAGTCGGTCGTCGTCTGCCACAACGTCCTGCCGCACGAGCCGCACCCGGGTGATGCCCGGCTCATGTCAGTGCTCTTCTCGCGCGTCGACTCCGTGCTCGTGCACAGCGCCGACCAGGCCACGGTGGCCCACGAGCTGGGGGCCCGACGAGTCTCCGTCGCCGACCTCCCGCCCCACCTCCCCGGGGGCGACCCGATCCACCGCGGACCGCGGCCCGGTCCCACCCGCCTGCTCGCCCTCGGCCTGATCCGGGAGTACAAGGGCATCGACGTGCTCCTGCGCGCCATGCGGACCGTGCCCGAGGTCACCCTCACGATCGCCGGTGAGATCTGGGGCGCCAACCGCGGCGTGATCAGCCGCCTCGCCTCGGACCCGGCGCTCGCCGGGCGGGTCGAGATCCGCGACGGCTACGTCCCCGCCGACGCGCTCGCCTCGCTCCTCGCCGACCACGACGTGCTCGCACTGCCCTACCGCTCGGCGACGGCCTCGCAGAACGTCATCCTCGGCCACGCCCACGGGCTGCCCGTCCTCGCCTCCGACATCGCCCCCTTCTCCCAGCAGGTGGCCGACGGCGTCAACGGGATCCTCGTCCCGCCTGAGGACGAGCGAGCGCTCGCGGGTGCGCTGCGCCGTCTCGGCGACCCCGACGTCCGCCGCCGCCTCGCCGAGGGCGTGCAGACCCCCGACCTGTCGGGACCGTGGGCGCACTACCTCGGAACCCTCGAGGCGCTCTCCGTCGACGAGAGCGTGCTGCTCGGCGACCCGGGCCTCCCCGCCGACGAGCCCGGCGTGCCTGCTGACGACCCCGACGACCCCGACGACCCCGACGACCCCGACGACCTCCACCCCAGGGACGACGACGGGCCGGCGGAGCAGGGCCTGCTCCCACACGCCCGCCGCGTCCTGGGTCGCGGGGCTCGCAGCGTCGCCGGCCGGGCCCGTCGCAGCGCGACCCGGGCCGTGGCGGCGCGGCGTCCGCTCGTCTCGCTCCGTCCCGACGACCTTCCCGAGTGGGTGCTCGCGACCGACGTGCTGGGCGAGCCCGACGAGGCCGACGACGCCCGCCGGCTCTCACGCATCCTCGGCCTGCCGCGATCCCTCGACAGCGTCTCGGCGTGGGCGGCCCTCGGCAGTCTCGCCGCGATCCTGCGGGTGCGCGACGACGGCCGCCGGAGCGCCGTGATCGTCGACGAGGGCGGCACGCGCTCCCTCCTCTCCCGGTGGGCCCGCGCGGTCGGCTTCGCCCCCGTCGAGATCGACTTCACCGGCTCGCACCCGAGCGTGGCGGCGCTCGACGTCGACACCGGATCCCTCGACGTCATCGTCCGCATCCACCCCCATGGCTGCGACGCCGACGACGTCGACCACGTGCTCGAGCAGGCCTCGTGGGCGCTGCGCTCCGGCGGCCTCCTCGTCGTCACGGTCCCGATCGGCCCGCGCGCGGCCGAGGGGGCCGTCGGACCCGCCGACGTGCGTGGCATCCTGGCCCGCGCCCACGACCTCGGGTTCGTGCTCATCGGCGACCTCGACGGCGACGTCAACGCCCGGATGCGGGAAGCGGCGTCACGCGCCCGGGCCGACGACGCGGCATACGGCCTCGTGCGTCTCACGCTGCGACGGCGCTGAGCACCCGGATGACGCTGCGATGATGGGTGCGACATGACCCGTAAGAAGATCCTCACCGTCCTGCGCGTGGCCATCGCGCTCATCACGCTCGCAGCCGTGGTCTACGCAGTCGTCCACAACTGGGCCGACGTGTCCGTCCACCTCGACAAGATCTCGTGGACGACGTTCCTGTGGTCGACGCTCGCGGCAGGCATCGGCACGTGGCTGACGATGATCGGCTGGAAGACGCTGCTGCGCGACCTCGGCTCCGACCTGCACCTCGCGCCCGCGTCCGGCGTCTACTTCGTCGGCCAGCTCGGCAAGTACCTCCCGGGCTCGCTGTGGTCGGTGCTCGTGCAGGCGGACATCGCGAGCCACCTCAAGGTGCCGCGTCGGCGCACCGCCGTGACCGGCCTGCTCGCGCTCGGGCTGGCCCTGCTCACGGGCCTGCTCGTCGGGCTCCCGGCGGCGTCGTTCCTGCTCACGAGCACCTCGTCGGGCTTCGACTGGTGGCTGCTCCTCGGCATCCCGATCCTCGTCGTGCTCTGCGTGCCCAAGCTGCTCAACGCGATCATCGACAAGATGCTGCGCACCATCAAGCGCGAGCCCCTCGAGCACGGCCTCTCGGCGGGTGCCGTGATGCGCGCGGTCGTCATCTTCGTCCTCGTGTGGGTCGCCTTCGGCGTGCACACCCTGCTGCTCGCCCGGGCGGTCGCCGGGGACGCCTCGCCGCACCCCGACCTCACGACGGCGGCGATGACGGGCTACGCCCTGTCGGTGTCGCTCGGCATGCTGACGATCGTCCTGCCGGCCGGACTGGGTGCGCGCGAGGGACTGCTCACCCTCATCCTGTCCACGGCCATGCCGACGCCGGCGGCGGCCGCCGTCGCGATCATGTCGCGCTTCATCGTCACGATCGTCGACGTCGTCGCAGCGCTCGGCGGGTGGCTCTACGCCCGCTCGCACCACCTCATCACCGAGCGGCACGCCGCCGCCGAGAGCGACGTCAGCGTCTGACCCGTCGCGGTCCGACCCGTCGCGCGCGGACGCTCAGCGGCGCTCGAGCACGAAGACGGGGATGAGGCGGTCCGTCCTCGTCTGGTACTCCGCGTAGGGCGGGTAGGCCGCGACGCACCGCTGCCACCACTGCTCGCGCTCCTCGCCCTCGAGCTCGCGGGCGTGCACGGGGAACGTCTCGGTGCCGGCCTGGAGGTCGATGTCGGGGTGGGCGAGGAGGTTGTGGTACCAGTTCGGGTGCGCCGGTGCCCCGCCCTGGCTCGCCACCGCGGCGAACGACCCGTCGTGCTCGACGCGCATGAGCGGCACCTTGCGGATCGCCGCGGTCTTCGCGCCGCGCATCGTCAGCATGACCACGGGCAGGCCCATGATGTCGACCGATTCGGTGGTGCCCGTGCTCTCGATCGTCTCGACCTGCTTGCGGACCCACTCGCTGGGGCTGGGGACGTACTCGCCGGTGATCGTCATGACGGCAGGGTAACCCGCTGCACACGCACCCAGCCCCCGGTGGGTCACCGGGGGCTGGGAGGCGAACGGGGGAGGGCTCAGGCGGCGCCGGGCTCCGGGGCAGAGCTCCACGGGTACTTCTTGACGAAGTCCTCGACGACCGTCGTGTTGAGTCCTCCGCACAGCTGACGGTGACCCATCTGGGCGCCGACCTTGCCGGTGGCCTGGTCGACGTCGGCGGCCCAGTGGGACAGGGCGTACTTCTTGCCCGCGGGGAAGGCGCCGTGGGCGGGGTCCCACGGGCTGATGAGGAACTTGTTGGCCGACTCCTTCATGGCGTTGACCTTGGTCGACAGGGCCTGGAACGCGGCTGCCTGCTCCTTCTCGACGGAGCGGTCGTACCAGAGGATCGTGTAGCCGTGCTCGAGGTTGTGCACCAGCGTCTCGATCTGCGGGGCGTCCGCGACGGTGTAGACGCGACGCCCGTCGACGGCCGGGACGGCGAAGTGCTTGCCGCTCGACGGCGGGACCGTGGAGTACGTGATCTTCGTGACGTCCGGCTGGTTGGTGCCCGGGCCGACGTGGTCGCTCGAGCCGCTCGCGGGGTCGTTGGTGATGGGGTCGCACGAGGCGGCGGCGACGTCGCCGCTGATGTTCTGGAGCGCCTCGTCCTTCTTGTTCTGCTCACCGATGATCGCCCAGGCGACGGCCGCGCCGATGATGGCGATGACGGCCACGCAGGCGCCGATCACGACGAAGAGGCGACGGCGCTCGGCCTTCTTCTGGGCGGCCTGCATCTCGGCGACGCGCTCGCGGCGGTCTCGGCTCGTCTCGCGGGCCATCGTTCCTCGTTCCTGTCGGTCTGTCGGCGGCGGCCGGTGGGGCCGGTGGGGCGGGGGTGTGAGTCGCTCGTCGACGGACGGGTCGTCCCGTGCGGCGACGGTGCCGAGTGTAGGCGAGGATGTTGTGGTGCCCGAAGCCCCGACCCGCCTGTGGCGCAGCGACCGCGAGATCGCGCTGCGTGCCCAGCTCGGCGTCTTCCGCCGGGGCTCGGGTGACCCGACCTCACGCTTCGGACGCGACGGCACGGTGACGCGGGCGGCGCAGACGCCCGACGGCGTCGGCACCCTCCACCTCGTGTGCCGTCCCGGGGACTCCGAGGTGCAGGCCCAGGCGTGGGGTCCGGGAGCGGCGTGGCTGCTCGACGCCGTGCCGGGTCTCCTCGGCGACGACGACGACCCCTCGGGCTTCGAGCCCCACCACGACCTCGTCGCCGAGGCGTGGCGGCGCTTCTCCCACTGGCGGGTGCCACGCTCGGGTCTCGTCTTCGACGCGCTCGCTCCGGCGGTCATCGAGCAGAAGGTGACCGGTCAGGAGGCGTTCTCGGGCTACCGCGTGCTCGTGCGTCGCTTCGGCGAGCCGGCCCCCGGACTCTTCCCGGGGCTCATGGCCCCGCCGACGGCAGCCGGGTGGGCGGCGGTCCCGTCATGGGCGTGGCTGCAGGCGTCCGTCGACGGCGCGCGCTCGCGCACCGTCGTACGGGCGGCGGGGTATGCCGGCCGGCTCGAGCAGGGGGCGTCCGTGTCCGTCGCGGAGGCACACCGTCGCCTGCGGGCCCTGCCGGGCGTCGGGGTGTGGACCGCCGCCGAGGTGGCGCAGCGAGCGCTGGGCGACCCCGACTCCGTGTCCTTCGGCGACTACCACGTGGCCAAGGACATCGGGTGGGCTCTGACCGGGACCCCGGTGGACGACGACGGCCTCGCCGAGCTGCTCGAGCCCTACCGCGGGCACCGCTACCGCGTGCAGCACCTGCTCGGTCTCGCGGGGCACCACCGGCCGCGCCGCGGGCCGCGGATGGCGCCACGCACGCACCTGCCGACGCGCACCCGCTGAGCGAAGCCGGACGGCATACCAACTCGTGGTCACGACGTGTCACGCACGACGGCCCGGCACCCCTGACGGTGCCGGGCCTTCGTGCGTCGTGCCGCTCGGTCAGCGGCGGTAGGAGACGACCACGCTCGGGCGCGGGAAGCCGTCGGTGTGCGGCCAGGTGCTCGACGGCGTCTCGAAGGTCGCGCCGTCCGTCTCACCGGGGTGCTGCACGGCGACGAAGACCGAGCGCTGGTCCTCGGTGACAAGTGGGCCGCACGTCTCGGCGCCGAACGGCACGGTGAGGAACTGCTCGACGCGTCCGCGGTCGGGTCCGGAG
This sequence comes from Terrabacter sp. P2_E3, assembly GCF_056403915.1. NCBI lineage: Bacteria > Bacillati > Actinomycetota > Actinomycetes > Micrococcales > Intrasporangiaceae > Terrabacter > Terrabacter sp. P2_E3. The sequence goes on along the minus strand of NZ_JBFUEN010000010.1, from coordinate 173,143 downwards.
ACCGGCACCCGGAAGAGGCCGTCGTTGGAGCCGAGGACGTTGCCGTCGGTCGAGATCCAGAGGTTGCCGACGGCGTCGAAGGCGACGTTGTCGGGGCAGCTGATCGGGCTCACCTTGGCCTTGTCGTAGCCCGCGAAGTACGTCTCCGGCGCTGCGGGGTCTCCGCAGACGAGGAAGAGGTCCCACGTGAACGTCATTGCGGTGTGGTCGTTCCCGAGCTCGGTGAGCTCGAGGACGTAGCCGTTGCGGTTGCCCGACTTGCTCGTGAGCGGTGCGTCCAGGCTTGCGCGGACCATGCTCGAGGCAAGCGGGTTGGTCTCGTCGGTCGGGTACTTCACCCCGCGGTCCGAGTTGTTCGTCAGGGCGGCGTAGATCTTGCCGTTGACGGGGTTGGGCTCGACGTCCTCGGGACGGTCCATCTTCGTCGGGCCGACGGTGTCGGCGGCGAGCCGGGTGTTGAGGAGCACCTCGGCGACGCTCATGCCGGGGACGTGGGACCGGGTGTCCGAGGTGAGGGCGATCCACGTGCCCGCGCCGTCGAACTCGCCGTCGCCCGTGCCGTCGCCGACGAACTTCGCGACGTAGAGGGTGCCCTTGGTCAGGAGGGTCTTGTTGTGCGTGCGGGCGGCGCGCGAGTCGCCCTTGCGGAAGCGTTCTGCCGAGACGAACTTGTAGAGGTAGTCGCCGCGCTCGTCGTCACCCATGTAGGCGACGGCGTGGCCGGAGTCGGAGATCGTGACGTTGGCGCCCTCGTGCTTGAAGCGGCCGAGCATCGTCTGCTTGACCGGCGTCGAGTCGGGCTCGAAGGGGTCGACCTCGACGACCCAGCCGAAGCGGTAGGCCTCGTGCGGGTGCTTGGTGAGGTCGAAGCGCTCGTCGACGGTCGACCAGCCGCGGTTCGTCACGGCTGCGGTAGCGAGGCCGTAGCGCTTGAACGACGTGGCGTTCGCCGGGTCGACGGCGCCGCTCGCGTCGAAGTAGCCGTTGAAGTTCTCCTCGCCGGACAGGACGGTGCCCCACGGCGTCGTGCCGCCGGCGCAGTTGCCGAAGGTGCCGTTGACGCGGGTCCCCGTCGGGTCGGCTGCGGTGCGGAGCAAGCTGTGGCCGGCGGCCGGGCCGTGGAAGGCGAACTCGGTGTGCACGGTGATGCGGCGGTTGTGGTGGGCGCGCCGGTGGTCGGCGCGGATCCAGGATCCTTGGGCGCGTCCGCGCTCGATCGTGACGACGGACATGCCGTGGGCGGCCATCGCGATCTTCTTGATCATGGCGTCGTCGTACTCGCCCGTCGGGAACATGAGGTTCTCGTCGGTGTACTCGTGGTTCGTGACGAGCAGGGCGCGTCGGCCGTCGAGCGGCAGCACGCCGACGTAGTCGTTGTTGTAGCCGAACTGCTTGGCCTGGGCCTCCGGCGTCTGGGCGTGCGCGTCGAAGCGGGGCGCGCCGGCCTCGACCGGGTCGCCCCAGCGGATGACGACGTTGTGGGTGAACTCGGGGGCGTTCGTCACGGCGTCGGCCCGGTTGGGCGCGACGGGCGTGAAGGCGGCGCGGCCGACGTCCGCGGTGGTGCGGCTTCGGCCGGCTGCGGCGCTGGCGCCGGCGGCCGCGGCGGGGGTGGCGGTCGCGAGGCCGCCGACGACGAGTGCGCCGGCGCCGATGGCGCCGCCCTTGAGGACGGACCGGCGGGCGAGAGCGCCCTCGACGAGGTCGCGCATCGCGGGGTTGGCGCTCTCGTTGGGGACCGGGGCGTCGCAGGCGTCGTTGCAGCGGTAGTGGCACGTCATGCGGCTGCGCGAGCCGTGACGTGGCGTGGCGATGAGGGGGAGAAGCTTGGGGGTCACGCGGGTGCTCCTTCGGCGAGTGAGTCCGCCGCGCCCCTCTGGTCGGCGCGGCTGGGAACCGTCTGTGACGTTAGGAGCGCCGGGGGAGCGGGTGGGTGCTCCTTCGGTGGCCATCGGGTGAACTCCGCGTGTCCCCTTCGTCAGCGGGTGTATGCCGTCCGACACCACTCGTCGCGCGCCGCCGCGGGTGGGACTCTGGTCGACATGCGGATGCTCTTCGCGACGACGGCGGGAACGGGGCACTTCGGCCCCATGGTCCCGGTGGCCCGGGCGTGCGTCGAGGCAGGGCACGAGGTGCGGGTCGCGGCCCCGGAGTCCTTCGCGAACCACGTGGCGCGGGCCGGACTCGAGCACGTGCCGTTCGACGACGTACCGCAGGAGGTCATGGGCCCGGTCTTCGCGCGGCTGCCGTCGATGACCCCGGAGGAGGCCAACGCGACGGTGGTCCGGGACGTCTTCGGTCGGCTCGACGCGCAGGCGGCCTGGCCGCGGGTGCAGGAGCTCGTCGACGCGTGGGCGCCGGACGTCGTCCTGCGCGAGCCGTGCGAGTTCGGGTCGCTCGCCGCCGCGGTGCGGTCCGGTGTGCCGCACGTCGAGATGGCGATCGGGCTCGGGAGCCTCCAGCAGTGGGCCGGGCCGGCGCTCGTCGATCCGCTCGGCGAGCTCGACTGCGTCACCGGCCTCGACGACGGGTCGTGCGCCGCGGCGATGTCGTCGGCGCCCGTCCTGTCACAGGTCCCACCGAGTCTCGACGTTCTGGACCACGGTCCGGGCACGAGCGACGCTGCGGTTCAAGACGTCCCGAGGGTCACCCGCTATCGCGACGGTGCGGCGCGCTCCGGCTCGGGGAAGGTCCCGTCCGGATGGGGCGATCCCGACCTCCCTCTCGTCTACGTGACGTTCGGGTCGGTGACGGCGGGCTTCGACGCGCTGAGCTCGGTCTTCCGGCTCTCGCTCGACGCGCTCGCCGACCTGCCCGTGCGGGTGTTCCTCACGACCGGGCACGCGGGCGATCCCGAGACCCTGCGGCCGTGGCCGCACAACGCTCACGTCGAGCGGTGGTGGCCGCAGGACGACGTCATGCCTGTCGCGTCGGCGGTGGTCGGTCACGGCGGGTTCGGCACGATGATGTCCGCGCTGATCGCCGGAGTGCCGCAGGTGCTCGTGCCGCTCTTCGCCTTCGACCAGGAGGTCAACGCCCGGCGCATCGAGGAGGTCGGGGCGGGACTTCGCCTCGGAGGTCGCCACGAGGCGATGCCCGAGCTGGCCGGCGCCCTCACCCGGGTCCTCGGCGACACCGCCATCCGTTCCAGGGCGGCCGCGCTGGCCGAAGAGATCGCGGCGCTCCCGGACGCGTCCGCGATCGTCGGCACGGTCGAGGCCATCGCCGTCGGTGGCTGACTGGGCCAGACGTGGTCCGGCTGTGGCCCGGCCGTCAGCGAGCGGCGTGGTCAGGGGATGTGGCGCTCGGTGTCGACCTCGTTGCGCATCTCGACGAGGGCCTGCGCGTGGTCGCGCAGCGCCACGTCCTCCTCGCTGACCGGCACCCAGGGCCGCGCGGCGAGGGCCGTGCCGCCGACGTCGAGCGGCACGAAGACGATGAGCGAGTGGGTCGTCAGGTCGAGGTCGCCGGTCGAGGGGTCACCGGAGCGGACGTGGACGCTGATGTGCATGCTCGACGTGCCGGTGAGGAGCAGTCGCGCCTCCACCTCCACGAGGTGGCCGATCCGGAGCGGACGGTAGAAGCGGACCCCGCCGGCGTAGACGGCGACGTTGGACGCCGAGCCGGTCCACTGCGTGGCGAGCACGTGCGCGGCCTCGTCGATCCAGCGCATGACGATGCCGCCGTGCACCTTGCCGCCCCAGTTGACGTCGGTCGGGGCGGCCAGGAAGCGCAGCACGACGCGGGGCGCGGTGCCGGCGTCGCTGTAGGTCTGGGCGGCCATGGCGGCGGCGATCTCGTTGCGCAGACCGATCCGGGTGACCGCGCTCTCCTGCCACTCGCGGTCGTGCTCGTCCTCCGGGACGAGCTGGGCGACCGGGGTCGGCCGGCCGTGCTCGTCGACGGCGACGAAGACCATGATGCAGTCGGTGGTCGGGCGCAGGTCGCCGTCCTTGGGGTTTCCGGCCGAGACGGTGACGAGGATGTGCATGCTCGTCGTTCCGGTGTGGATGATGCGAGCGGTGGCCTCGACGAGGTCGCCGACCTCGACCGGCCGGGTGAAGCGCACGTTGCCGACGTATGCCGTGACGCTGTACGTCCCGCTCCACCCCGCGGCCGCGGCGTAGCCGGCCTTGTCGATCCACTCGAGCACACGTCCGCCCCCGACCGTGCCGGAGTAGCCCGCGTCCGTGGGTGCGGCGAGGAAGCGCAGGGTGATCTCTCGGGCGCCGCGCGGCATGGGTCCTCCTGGGGGCCTGGGGTGTGCGTCACGAGAGTGGCAGAGCGGGGGCCGTCGTGGGCGGTGAGTCCGACGTCCGGTGCGCCGGGGGGTCGAGCAGGGCCACCTGGACCGGTGTCGAGCGGCCGTCGACGACGAGGTGGCCGCGACCGGCGCGGCGCGTGCTGTCGATCTCGAGACGGACACCCAGCACGTCGCCGTCGCCCGGGGCCGTCGCACCGAGCAGGATCCCGATCCCGTCGCGCGACACCTCGGGGAGGAGTCCGCGGAAGGCGCCGTTCGCGCGGGTCAGCTCCGCTGCGACCACGACGATGCCCTCCGTGTCGTCGACGAGGCGAGCAGCCTCGACGAGCGGCGCCTCGACCCGGCTGCCGTCCACGAGCTCGGCGTCGTCGACGAGCAGGCACAGATCTGGATCGTCACGTCGCCTGCCGATGAGCTCCGTGGCGTCGTGCGGTGTCAGGGTCGGGCACTCGCGGCCGGCCGCCCACAGGGACAGGACGGACCGGCGGGGACTGACGACGCAGGCGCTTCGTCCCAGCCTGAGCAGCTGCTCGCCGATGGTCACCAAGGTGGTCGAGCGCCCGGACCTGTTCTGTCCCGCGACGACGACGCGACGGTGACCGGCCCCGAGCGGCAGGGCGAGGGGTGCGGCGTCGTCACCGCCGACACCGACCCACAAGCCGTCCCGGACCGGTGGCAGGTCCTCCAGCCGCGCCTGCTGCGGCAGCGCCGAGATGCGCCAGGGGACGCAGCCGCCTCGGTCCCGGGAGCCGGCACGGTGGACGTCCACGGCCCGGGCCACGGCCTCCGCGACCTCGCCGGGTGAGGTCGCGGCCAGCTGCACCTCGTGGCCGGTGCGGAGGTCGATCGCCCGTCCGGGCGTCCTCGCCGTGGTGGCGAGCTCCGGGGAGACTCCGGCCAGGGTGAGGTCGAGCGGGTCGGGCAGGTGGAGGGCCAACCGCTGGTCGAGCAGGCCCGGCAGCCTGCCGGAGAGGATGGCCCGGCCACCCGTGACGGCGAACCTCACCCCCGCCCGGGGGCCGTCTCGGAGCAGGCGGTGCAGCTCGTCGACGGCGGCGCCGTGGTCGAGGCTCGACAGGGCCTCTTCGAGCGACTCCCAGCCGTCGACGAGCACGACGGTGCGGGCGGCCGCGGGCTCGTCGCCGTCGACCAGTCGGAGGAGGCGGGCGACGAGGCGTCGGGTGCGTGTCGGGTCTGCGCTGTCGGTCACGGTCCCGACGTGCGGGAGCGACGCGAGTGCGGCGCACGGCCCGGCGACGCCCTGGAGCACGTGCACGTGCAGGTCGTCGGGTGAGGTGCTCCCGGCAAGGCCGAGGGTGAGGGTGACGAGCGCGGTGGAGCGACCCGAGCGTGGCCCACCGGCGATGCCGAGGTGGCCGCGGTCGCCTGCGCGCCACCAGAGGGTGTCCCGTCGCTGTTCGTCGGGCACGTCCACGAGACCCATCGGCACGTCGAGCGTCGTCGACCCCGACGATGTCGCCGCATCTACCATCAGGTCGGCCGGGGTCAGCTCGGTCGGCAGCGGCGGCAGCCAGGGAGAGGGCTGGGAGGGGATGCCGGCGCGACGAGCGGCGTCGCGTGCTGCGTCGACGACGGCGAGGAGCTCGCTGGGGCGGGGCTCCTCGTCCGAGACGTCCTCGGGAGGGGCGATCGGGGCCAGCAGGTCGCGCGGGACGACGCGGGTGCGATCCGCCGAATCGGGCCCCTCGGCCAGCGCGCCGCCGAGGTAGGCGGTCTGCACCATGGTCAGGCTCCGGTCGCCGGAGCGCAGGCAGGCTCGTCCGGGCGCTCGCGGGTCGAGCGACGCGGCGTCTGCGGCGTCGACGACGTCCTCGCTGTCGGCGCGGTCACGGACCCGGAGCGCGATGCGCAGGGCGATGTTGGCCCGCATGTCGGCGGAGACGATGCCTGCCGGGCGCTGGGTCGCCAGCACGAGATGGAGACCGAGCGACCGACCGAGGGCCGCGACGCGCACGAGGCCCGCGATGAAGTCCGGGAACTCGTCGGCGAGGGCCTTGAACTCGTCCACGACGATGATGAGGCGGGACAGCGGAGGGAGCTCACGGCATACGCCAGCGGAGCGCCGGTAGTGGTCGAGGTCGCGCGCGGACACCCGCGCGAGCAGCCGCTCACGGCGCTTCATCTCGGCATCGAGCGAGGTGAGCGCCCGCGCCGTCAGGTGTGCGTCGAGGTCCGTGACGAGGCCGACCGTGTGCGGCAGCCGCGCGCAGTCGCCGAAGGCCGAGCCACCCTTGTAGTCCACGAGGAGCAGGCCGAGCTCGTCCGGGCGGTTGCTCACGGCGAGGCCGGTCACGAGGGTCTGGAGCAGCTCCGACTTGCCCGACCCTGTGGTCCCGCCGACGAGCACGTGCGGTCCGTCCGTCGCCAGGTCGACCATGAGGTCGCCGTCGGTCGACCGCCCGAGGAGGGCGACCGGACGACCGGTGCTGCGTGCCCACGACAGCGCCAGGCCGTCGCCGGTCGTGGGGTCGACGCCCGCGCCCCGGTGCAGCTCGACGAACGACACGTCACGGGGCAGCGCTGCCGATCCTGACTCCGGTGTGGCGTCGACGTACGGCGCCAAGGCCCGGCTGACGCCTTCGAGCCAGCCGACCGACGGCAGGTCCGGGACCACCCCTGTGAGGGTGTGCCCCTCCGCACGAACCGTGGCCGCCGGTGCAGCGGCGTCCAGCTCCACCGTGGCGCGCGTCTCGGCCGGAAGCGCGGAGACGTCCGTGTCCACGCAGACGGCGACGATCCCGGCCGTGGGTCCGTCGCGCAGCAGGTCGGCGACCCCCGGACGGGACCGCAGCCCGCTGGCTCCGTCGAGGAGCACGACGACGTCGGGAGCAGGACGTCGTGAACCTGTCCAGCGACCGTCGTCCGCCCCACGTCGGCTGTCGACGAGCTCGCGGAGGGCCGAGACATGGCGTGCCACGTCTGCCGCGCGGCCGGTGACGCGCGCCGGCGAGCCGTCGTCGTCCCGGACGTGGGGGAGGTGTGCGGCCCACTCCCAGTCGAGCGCGTGCTCATGGGTGTCGGCGAGGACATGGACCTGGACGGTGCGGGGCGTGTGCCACGTCGCCACCTGCAGGAGCAGGCCGCCGACGAGCGAGAGCGTGTGGGCCCGGGGGCCCGCGACCCCGACGACACCCGAGGTCGCGACATCCAGCAGGGCGGGGAGCCCGTTCACGTGGGGTACGCCGTCGGGTGCCGGACCGGACACGTCGACCCGGGTCGGCTGGGTCGCGGTCCCGAGGCGGAGCACCAGGTGGTCGTCGTCCGAGGGCCGTCGCTCCCACAGCCGGGTCCCGCGCCGACGGGCGACGGCCTCGAGGTGGCCGAGGTCGGGATGGTCCGCGCGCAGGCCGGCCGCGTCGGCCGCGACGGCCTCTGCGAGGGCGCTGCGGGCCTGGGCCAGCAGCGCGGCGTGCTCACGGACCTGCCGGCGATACGACACCCGACCAGCGCGTCGGTCGCTCCACCACTGTCCGATGAGGAGGACCGGCGACATGAGGGCGAAGAGGAGGAGGGCGGGGGAGGAGAGCGCGGCGGCGAGCACGGCCGACAGCGCCACCGGAGCCAGCGAGGCAAGGAGCGGCACACGCTGGCGGTCCGGGCGCGACGGGACCTCGGGAAAGGTGACGGCCGGAGGGACGCCCGCGTCGCGGAAGCGCGGCTGGCGGTGGATCCGGACCTCGCCGTCCACGACATCGTGGTGGCCGCCGCGGACGTCCACGCCGCCCAGGACGAGCGTCGTCGACCCCACGGTCAGCAGCTGACCGGGCTCGAGGCGCGCGCCGTCGCTCGGCAGCAACGTCCCCTCGATGGATGACCCGTTGGTCGGGTGGTGGTCGACGACGCTGACGTGGTGAGGCGTCACGGTCACGACCGCGTGGGCGCGGGAGACGCCCGGGTCGTCGAGGCGTACGTCCGCGGACGCGGCTCGCCCGATGACGTGCTCGCCCCGGCCGAGGGACACGACCCGCCCCGCGCCGACGCCACCGGCGAGCCGCAGCTGCACGGCGCCTCGACCCGTCGCGACCGCGATGGGAGCACCCGGCCGGGTGATGGTCAGCAGGGCACCCCGCAGGAGGGGCGGTGCCCCGACGAGGGCGTCGTCGGTGACGAGCCGACCGTCGGTGCGGAAGCCGCAGCCCGGGACGCCGGCGACGTCGGTGAGCTCGGGACGGATCTCGCCGAAGCGTGTGCCCGCCGGGGCCTCGATCGTCACGTGTCGCGGACGTGCGCCCAGCCCACGGGTGTCGACGACGGTCATGGTCAGGCGCACCGGATCCTCCTTCTCGTGTGCCCCCATGAGACAGCCCGCGAGCCGGTCGCCCGGGGTCGCGTGCACAGGTGTGGACGATGGCGGCGGCGAGATCCCGGGGCCCGTTACGGTGCCCGGCGCTCGCACCACCCCACGGCGACCCTGTGGAAGAAGATCACGCGTTTGGACGCATTTGACCTAGCTTGGACGCGCCAGATCGCGACAGTCCGGGCAGGATGTCGGGCGTAGCAACTCACAGGGTTCAGGGGAACGCATGTCCACACAGGAAGCGGTGCGCCACGTCGAGGGCGAGGTCCGTGAGCTGATCCGTCGCTCGGGTCTCGATCCCGCACATGACTCCAAGGCCGTACGCCGTCTCGTCCAGGACGCCGTGCAGGACTACGACGAGCGCTCCCTGCACGGGGGTCTGCCGACGCTCGGAGACCAGCGACTCGCCGTTCACTCGATCCTCGCCGTCGTCGCCGGCTACGGTCCGCTCCAGCAGTACTTCGACGACGCCGCCGTCGAGGAGATCTGGATCAACGAGCCCTCGCGCGTCTTCGTGGCCCGCGGCGGGATCGCCGAGCTGACCCCCACGATCCTGACGGCCGACGACGTGCGCGACCTCGTCGAGAGGATGCTCAAGAGCAGCGGCCGGCGCGTCGACCTCAGCAGTCCCTTCGTCGACGCGACGCTCGCCGACGGCTCGCGGCTCCACGTCGTCATCCCCGACATCAGCAGGGCGCACTGGCAGGTCAACATCCGCAAGTTCGTCGTCAAGGCCGACCACCTCGACGACCTCGTCCGGCTCGGCACGATGCCCCGACAGGCGGCGACGTTCCTCGAGGCCGCCGTCGCGAGCGGTCTCAACGTGCTCGTGGCCGGCGGCACCCAAGCGGGCAAGACGACGCTGCTCAACTGCCTCGCCGCCGCGATCCCGCCCCGCGAGCGCATCGTGACCTGCGAGGAGGTCTTCGAGCTGAAGATCCCGCAGCGCGACGTGGCCGCCATGCAGTGCCGCCAACCCAGCCTCGAGGGCACGGGCGAGGTCCCGCTGCGCCGCCTCGTCAAGGAGGCGCTGCGGATGCGTCCGTCGCGCATCATCGTCGGCGAGGTGCGGCAGGAGGAGAGCCTCGACCTGCTCATCGCCCTGAACAGCGGCGTGCCGGGCATGTGCACCGTGCACGCCAACAGCGCCCGCGAGGCCGTCACGAAGATGTGCACGCTGCCTCTGCTCGCCGGCGAGAACGTCTCGAGCCGCTTCGTCGTTCCGACGGTGGCGGCGGCGGTCGACGTCGTCGTCCACGTCGCCCTCGAGCGCGACGGCGTCCGACGGGTCCGAGAGATCGTTGCCGTTCCCGGACGGGCCGAGGGGGACGTCATCGAGATCGCCGACCTCTTCGTCACGCGCGAGGGTGCCCTGCGACGGGCCGACGGGTTCCCGCCCCACCGGGAGGCCTTCGAGCGGGCGGGTTACGACGTGGCGGCCCTTCTCGGCCAGGCGGACTCGTGATCTCGCCGCTGGCGATCGGCCTGTTGCTCGGTGTCGGCGTCTTCTTCGTCTACTGGTCGTCCTGGCCTCAGGAGCCCGCCCGCGAGAAGGTCGACAGGGGCGGCTTCATGGTCGAGCTGCGTGACCACCTCACCCAGGCCGGGTACTCGTCGGTCACGCCCGGTAACGTCGTCGCCGGGTCGGTGGTGCTCTTCGTCGTGGCCTTCGTCTTGGTCCTCGCCCTGACGCGCGTCGTCCCGATCTCGTTGTGCTTCAGCCTCATGGCCGGCGCGATCCCGCTCTCGCTCGTGCGAATGCGAGCGCGCAAGCGCCGCAACAAGCTTCGCGACCTGTGGCCCGACGTCGTCGACAACATCACGTCGGGCGTGCGGGCGGGCCTGGCGCTCCCCGAGGCACTGTCGCAGCTCGCCGTCCGCGGTCCGGCCGAGCTGCGTCCGGCCTTCGCCGCGTTCGCGGAGGACTACCGGACGACAGGGCGTTTCCACGACTGTCTCGACCGGCTCAAGGACCGGCTCAGCGACCCGGTCGGAGACCGCATCGTCGAGTCGCTCCGGATCGCCCGCGAGGTGGGTGGCAGCGACCTCGGGAAGCTGCTCCGCACCCTGTCGTCGTTCCTGCGCGAGGATGCCCGCACCCGCTCCGAGCTCGAGACCCGGCAGAGCTGGACGGTCAACGCAGCCCGTCTCGCTGCCGGCGCCCCGTGGGTCGTCCTCGGGCTGCTCGCCCTCAACGGCAGCTCGCTCGCGGCCTACTCATCGCCAGCGGGCTGGGCTGTCCTCGCGGTCGGGGCTGCGCTGTGCGTCGTGGCCTACCGGGCCATGGTGTGGATCGGGCGACTCCCCGAGGAAGAGCGGGTCCTCCGGTGAACGGGCTGGCGGGTCGACTCGGAGAGCTCGTCGCCGACGGGTGGTCGTGGGTCGGCGCGAGCGCGGGCGTGTGCCTCGTCGCGGGCGTCGCTCTCGTCGTCGCCGGACTGCCGGCGAGCCGCCGCCCGACCCTCGACGACCGCCTGGAGCCCTACCTGCGCGACACGCCCCGCCCGTCGAGTTTGCTCGCCCGGCCGGCCCCGTCGCGTGGTCCGTTCGGCTTGGGTGAGCTGCTCGCGCCCTACGTGGCCAGGTTGGGGTCCGGGGTGGGCGCGCTCGTCGGCGGCGCCCCGTCCGTGGCGCGTCGACAGCTCCGCGCGGGGCAGCCCGCGGACGTCGAACGGTTTCGCGCCGAGCAGGTCATGGCCGGGGCAGTCGGGGGACTGGGTGGTCTCGCCTTCACTGCCGTCGTCGCCGTCGCGCAGCGACGCTTTCCGGTGCCGGTCCTCGTGTCGATGGTGATCGTCGGGGTGCTCGGCGGGATCGCCGGCCGCGACTACCTCCTCAGCCGTGCCGCGAGCCGGCGCGAGGCCCGCATGCTCACCGAGTTCCCCACCGTCGCAGAGCTGCTCGCCCTTGCCGTCAGCGCGGGAGAGGGTGCCGTCGGCGCGCTCGAACGCGTCTGCCGCCTGTCCCGCGGAGAGCTCTCCGACGAGCTGCGCCGGTGCCTGGCCGATGCCCGGGCGGGGGCCAACCTGCCCACGGCACTCCAGGGTCTCGCCGACCGCACCGGGCTGATGAGCCTGACCCGTTTCGTCGACGGCATCGTCGTCGCCGTCGAGCGTGGGACGCCGCTCGCCGACGTGCTCCGGGCCCAGGCGCAGGACGTCCGCGAGGACGGGCGACGCACCCTCATGGAGGAGGGCGGGAAGAAGGAGATCTACATGATGGTCCCCATCGTCTTCCTCACCCTGCCCGTGACCGTGCTTTTCGCGCTCTACCCCGGCCTCAGCTTCCTCCACCTCAAGCTCTGACACCCGGCCCACCGAGTGTCCTGTCACCGCAGTCCAACACAGGGAGAAGAGAATGAACCGCATCATCACGGCACACGCCCGAGCCCGAGCGGCCGTCACGACCGCCGTGTCGCGTCGGATCGCCGGCCCTCGTGACCGCGGGGACGTCCCCGGCTGGGTCCTCATCACGATCATGACCGCAGGGCTCGTCACCGCGCTGTGGGCCCTCGCCGGCCCCCAGCTCGGGCAGCTCTTCAGCGACGCCATCTCGGACGTCAAGGGCCCGTGACGCCCGGGTCGCTCCTGGCCCGACTGGAGCACCGCTCGACCAGCGCACCTGATCGCGAGCGTGGTTCTGCCATAGCGGAGTTCGTCATGGTGGCTGCCCTCCTTCTGGTCGTGGCGATGGGGGTGTTCCAGCTCGGCCTGGCGCTCTACGTCCGCAACACGCTGATCTCGGCCGCGTCCGAGGGCGCCCGCTACGGCGCTCGAGCCGATGCGCAGCCCGGTGACGGCATCGCACGCACCGAGGCGCTCATCACCTCGGCGTTGAGCTCGACGTTCGCCCAGGACGTGAGCGCCACCCGTTCCGTCACCGCCTCGGGGGTGCGCGTCGTGGAGGTCCGCGTGACGGCGCCGCTGCCGGTCATCGGTCCGATCGGACCCGCGGGCGCGCTCACGGTGTCCGGTCGCGCCTTCAGCGAGGAGCAGGTCGTGGCCGGAGGCACCCGATGATCCGGCCGCAGGACGTCCTCGCCCGGGCCGCCGGTCGGGCTGGCTGCCGGAGTGACGTCGAGGCTGGTCGCGCCATCCTCGAGTTCATCTTCCTCGGCCTCCTGCTCCTGCTACCGCTCACCTATCTCGTGCTCACCGCGGCTCGGCTCCAGGCAGCCTCCTTCTCGGCGTCGCTGGCCGGGCGGGAGGCCGGTCGAGCCTTCGTCACGGCGCGGTCCGACGACGACGGCTATGCCCGCGCCCGAGCGGCGGCCCAGCTGGCCTTCACCGACTTCTCCTTCGAGGACGCCGCAGCGGTGTCCGTGGCGTGCGACGGCTCTCCCTGCCTGCGCCCCGACGGAACGGTGACCTCCACGGCGACGATCGAGGTCCGGCTCCCGCTCGTGCCGGACTTCATCGCCTCGCACGTGCCGGCCTCCGTGACCATCTCGTCGGTCCACGTCGCCTCCGTCGACCGGTTCGTGGCGCGATGACGAGCACGTATGCCGTCCGCCTCCGGGCCGTCGTCCGTCGCCTCCGCGCTCGGACAGGTCACCGTCGAGTCCGCGACGAGGGCCAGATCGGCGTCCTCGCCCTCGGCCTGTTCGTGCTCGCGACCCTCCTGGTCCTCGGCGCCGTCGACGTCACTGCGGCCCAGCTGGCGCGGATGCGCCTGCTCGACGCCGCAGACTCGGCGGCTCTCGACGCCGCCGACGCGCTGGACGAGCGCGCCGCCTACGAGGCCGGCGTCCTCGACCAGCTCGCCATCACCGACGAGTCCGTGGCCAGTGCCGCCACGGCCCATCTGGCGCGCACGCCGCTGCCGTCCGGGATCACCGCGTGGTCCGTCGTCCCCGACACCGGCACGAGCGACGGCGCCACAGCCGTCGTCACGATCCAGGGGACGGCGACGCTGCCGATGAGTGGGTGGGTCCTCGAGTCCCTCGGCGGCAGCGTCACCATCACCGTGACGTCCCGGGCCCGTGCGCCGCTCGGGTGACTCGGGGCGGCGCCGCGGCACACGGACCACCTGTCGTGAACACCGTCCGTCGAGAGGAGTGACGGAGATACGTGGCGCAACCGCCTGATCCGCGTCGCCGATCGACAGGAGTTCCCGCGGCCGACCCCGATCCGTTCGAGCACCTTCCGGCTGACCTGCGGCGCGAGGCCCAGCAAGCCGCAGTGGACAAGGCCCGGGCCGAGGCGGACAAGGCTGCGGCGCGACGTCTGCCGTGACGCACGAGGACTCCACGTGTGCGGTCGCGGTGGTCGACGCACTCGCCACTGCCGGGTGCACGGTGTCCCTCGACACCTTCCGGACCTTGGGTCGCAGTCCGCTGCAGAAACGGGTCGGTCGCCTCGGGGGCCGCCGTGAGCACCTTCGCCCTGGGGGCGACTCGCGACCGCCATGGCGGGAACAGCCACCGCCGTGGCCGAGGCCACCGCTGCGCTGGCCAAGGCCACCGCTGTGCTGGCCAAGGCGAAGGCCGAGCTCGCCGACCTCCTTGCCGACCCGCCCGTCCCGGACTCGGAGAGCAGTCCCTGGAGGATGCCGTCGAGGTGGCGCCCCTCGGCCTCGCCGCCGGACAGGAGCACCTGGCCGCCGTGGCGCTCGTGGCCGACAAGGGGACGCTCGTGCTCGGCCAGGTCGACGCGTTCCTCGTCTCGGTCGAAGCCACGCCGGCCACCGGTCGGTCGGCGTGGGCGACGCGCGCATGCTCGAGTGGCTCCACCTCGCGCCCGGAGCCGGTGGATGTCCGACCACGAGCGGCCGACCACGCACGTGGTGCTCGTGCGCTCCGGCAAGGGCGACGTCACCATGACGACGTCCAACCGCGCACTCTGGCTCGCCGACCGCTTCTCGACCGACGGCACCCAGTCCATGTCCTACCTGTGCCTCGACGTGGACACCGACACCGTCCTCGCGGCGGGGGTCGTGGCTCGCGCCGGCGCGGGGGAAGCTGGGTCGCACCCGGGACGTCGCCAACCCTGATCGCCCACTCACCGACGTGAAAACCCCCAAAACGCTCACACGCCAGACTGATCCGCACTAGCGTCCGTCGACGACGCCCACACCGCCCAGCACGTCCAAGGCCTGGCGGCGTGGCGCGTCGAGACAGGGAGTGATGGCGCCGTCCGAAGGGCGGCGCCATCCGCACGTGCCGCGACCACAGGGTCGCGACGACAGACAGGGAAGCATGCGCACGTTCATCACCAAGGCCCTCGTGGCCACCGCCGGTCTCGGCTTCGCCGTGGCCGCACCCATCGCCGCCGCGAGCTCGGCCCAGGCGCTCCCGGCGATCATGATCTACAAGGTCCAGTACGACTCGCCCGGCTCCGACACCGGCAGCAACACGAGCCTCAACGCGGAGTTCGTCGTCATCAAGAACACGACGCGCAGCAACCGCGTCCTCACCGGCTGGACCCTGCGCGACAAGACCGGCTACACCTACCGGTTCCCGACCTTCACCCTCAAGGCGGGCGCCACCGTGACGGTCCACACCGGCCGCGGGTCCGCGACGTCGACGCACCGCTACTACAACAAGACCTGGTACGTCTGGAACAACTCGGGCGACACGGCATACCTCAAGAACGCCTCGGGCACGACGGTCGACACGTGCGCGTGGAGCGGGGGCGGCACCGCGAAGTACTGCTGAGCCCAGCTCCGCACGACCGACGCCGCACATCGAAGGCCCGCCCCGCATCCGGGGCGGGCCTTCGTCGTGCCCCCATATCTGGGAGTTGTCCCACCAACGCACCAGTAATGGTCAAGAGATCGTCAAAAAGGCCGCATTACGTCACTAAGTCGATAATTTGGACAAACAGCGCCAACTCCCCTCGAGACCACCTACCCCACGGGTGGTCTCGGCGTCTGTCCGAACACACCGCATGGAGCCCCATCAGTCCTGAGCCCCCAGCACATCCCCCACAGCAGGAGAAGGCACATGAAGCGGATCATCTTCGTCGTCCTCGCAGCCGTCGGTCTCGCCGTCGGCGCGGCCGCACCCTCGCAGGCCGCCAAGCCCACCCCGACGCCCACCGTCACGGCGGCCTACTGGGGCCACTGGGCGACCCAGGCACTCGTCTACGACGCCACCGGCGGAAACAACTCGTACAAGGTCGCCGAGGCAGTCTCGGAGTGGCGCAAGTCAGGGTGGAACGTGGCCATGACGAGCGACGCCACCAAGGCCAACATCAAGGTCCTCGCGCAGCAGGCGACCTCGGACGGCGCGATCGGTGATGCAACCCTCGTCAGTGGTGGAGGTGTCATCACGGGCTGCACCGTTCGTCTCGACCCGCTGTTCGCGACCATGTACGCGGGCGAGCACCTCGCCATCCACGAGCTCGGCCACTGCGGCGGCCTGCCGCACTCGACGTCGGCCAAGAGCGTCATGTACCCGTCGACGAACTCCAACACGGCACTCACCCGGCCGACGGCCGCCGACATCCGCTGGATGGCCGGCAACTACTGATCGACCCGCACCACTGCTCGGGGGAGCTTGCACCACAACCGCATCGGGCCCACGGCGTATGCCGTGGGCCCGATGCGCGTACCGGCGACGGCGGTCACGGGGTGGGAGCTGCCCCGGGAGCGCAGCCCGGCGTGCGCGGGGCGGCTCGCCGCTGCCGTAGGCTGTTCGATCGTGGCTGTTGACTTCACGCAAGAGATCAAGGACCTGCGCGCGACGATGGACTCCGTGCGCGGGGTCACGAACCTCGACGAGCTCGCCCGGACCATCGACGAGCTCGAGCAGCAGGCCTCCGCCCCCGACCTCTGGGACGACCCCGACGCGGCGCAGCAGGTCACGAGCGCCCTCTCCCGCGCCAACTCCGAGCGCGACCGCATCCTCGGGATGGACGCGCGCATCGAGGACCTCGAGACCCTCGTCGAGATGGGCCAGGAGGAGAGCGACGCCGCCACCCTCGAGGAGGCCGAGCGCGACCTCTCCACGCTGAAGAAGGACGTCGGCGAGCTCGAGGTCCGCACCCTGCTGTCGGGGGAGTACGACGAGCGGGAGGCCGTCGTGACGATCCGCTCCGGTGCCGGTGGCGTCGACGCCGCCGACTTCGCCGAGATGCTCATGCGGATGTACCTCCGCTGGGCCGAGCGCCACGGCTACCCGACGAAGGTCATGGACACCTCGTACGCCGAGGAGGCCGGCCTCAAGTCCGCCACCTTCGAGGTCAACGTGCCGTATGCCTTCGGCCACCTGTCCGTCGAGGCCGGCACGCACCGCCTCGTCCGGATCAGCCCGTTCGACAACCAGGGTCGTCGGCAGACGAGCTTCGCGGCTGTCGAGGTCATCCCGCTCATCGAGAGCGACGACTCGGTCGACATCCCCGAGAACGAGCTCAAGGTCGACGTCTTCCGTTCGAGCGGTCCCGGTGGCCAGAGCGTCAACACGACCGACTCGGCGGTGCGCATGACGCACATCCCGACCGGCATCGTCGTCTCGATGCAGAACGAGAAGAGCCAGATCCAGAACCGCGCCGCCGCCCTGCGCGTCCTCCAGTCGCGCCTGCTCCTGCAGCGCAAGGCCGAGGAGGCCGCGGTGAAGAAGGAGATGGCGGGCGACGTCAAGGCGAGCTGGGGCGACCAGATGCGCTCCTACGTGCTCAACCCGTACCAGATGGTCAAGGACCTGCGCACCGAGTTCGAGACCGGCAACCCGAGCGCCGTCTTCGACGGTGACATCGATGGCTTCATCGAGGCGGGCATCCGGTGGCAGATCGGTGAGAACCGCCGCGAGGACTGACATCTCGGGCGATCTCCGCTTTCGGCGGGCGCGCCGGCCTCCGCGCTCGTAGGGTCGCGTCGTCGGCTCCACCCGACGGCCCCCGCCCACGGGTGGGTCGGCGCAGCTCACGCTCCCGCCTGAGAGGTTCCGCCCATGTCACCCCTCCACCGCCTCGTCACGACCCTCGCCGCCCTTCTCGTCGCCGCCACCGTCACCGTCGGGCTGGCTCCCGCGGCGTCGGCCGCCACCAGCGCCTCCCCGCCGTGCAGCAGCGTCCGCCAGATCGGCGACCGTAAGGTCGTCTCCGACCTCGGGATGTCCGCCTTCACGGTCCGCCAGTACGTCGGCTGGTGCCGCGACGCCCGAGGGTCGGCGTGGATGAACTTCACGTCCGTCTACGTCTGGGACCAGTACCACGTGCGCGGCTTCGCCTACCGCTCGCTCGCCGGCGTCGCCGTCCGTGGTGGGCCCGAGGCGCGCGGCTTCACGACGGGCGCCAGCCGCCAGCAGCTGAGCTACTCGACCCCGGTCCGCACGACCTCGCTCTGCACGCAGGGCTGGGGCAAGCTCTCCCGCGCCGGCTCGGAGTCGGCCCAGGGCCTCACGACGCTCGTCTGCTGAGCCCCGGCGGGGCATCGCCGGCCGCCACGCCGGGGCCGGCCGTTTTCCGGGGGTTTCGTCCGTCGGCCCGTAGCCTCGGAGCCGGTCCTGTTCACGCCGGCGTATGCCGTCACGTGCCACCGGGGCCAGCCGCCGTCCCGCTGATGCCCAGCTGATGTCCAGTACGAGTCGAGGCCCGTCGCATGATCCTCTTCGAGAACGTCACGAAGACCTACCCGCGGACGACTCGTCCGGCCCTCGACGACGTCAGCCTCGAGATCCCGCGCGGTGAGTTCGCCTTCGTCGTCGGCACGTCCGGTTCGGGCAAGTCGACGATGATGCAGCTCGTCATGAAGGAGCAGGACGTCTCCCGGGGGCGCATCCTCGTCGCGGGGCGCGACCTCGACCGGCTGCCGGAGCGCAAGGTGCCGGCCCTGCGGCGCGAGATCGGCTGCGTCTTCCAGGACTTCCGCCTGCTGCCCAACAAGACGGTCTTCCAGAACGTCGCCTACGCCCTCCAGGTTCTCGGCAGCAGCCGGGCCCGCATCCGCCAGACGGTGCCCGAGACGCTCGAGCTCGTGGGCCTGGCCGGCATGGAGAAGCGCCTGCCGCACCAGCTCTCGGGTGGTGAGCAGCAGCGCGTCGCCATCGCCCGGGCCTTCGTGAACCGGCCGCCGGTCCTGCTCGCCGACGAGCCCACCGGCAACCTCGACCCCGACACGAGCCTGGGCATCGTCCAGCTGCTCGACCGCATCAACCGCACCGGGACGACCGTCGTCATGGCCACCCACGACACCGTCACGGTCAACGCCATGCGCAAGCGCGTCATCCGCCTCGACCGCGGCGTGCTCGTCAGCGACATGGAGGCCGGCGACTACACGACCGGTTCCATCCCGCGCATCCGGCTCGACGAGGAGGCCGAGGCGCCGCGTCGCGCGGCCGAGCCCGAGGTGTCCGATGGCTACGACGACGGGGACCCCACGGCATACGACCCGGACGGCGAGTCTGAGGGCCTGCCGCCCATCGGGCGCGATGCCGACGCGCCACGCGGCAAGAGCGGAATCTTCCGGCGGCACAAGGCCGTCCAGACGAGCGACCGCTGAGCGCGAGACGAAGCGAGACACGACATGCGATTCCAGTTCCTCGTCGGCGAGATCGGCAACGGCCTCCGGCGCAACCTCTCGATGGCCGTCTCGGTCGTCATCGTCACGATGATCTCGATGTACCTCCTCGGCCTCGGCCTCATGGGCCAGCGGCAGGTCGACACCATGAAGGACTACTGGTACGACCGCGTCCAGGTCACGGTGATGCTCTGCGCCGAGAAGACCCGCTTCACCAACTGTGCGGGCGAGGCCACGACCGACGCCCAGCGCACGGCGATCAAGGCCGAGCTGGAGGCCCTCAAGCCGACGGTCAAGGAGGTCTACTACGAGTCGCGCGACGAGGCGTTCGAGCGGTTCAAGCAGACCTACAAGAACTCGCCGCTCGCGCGGGCGGGGGAGTCCTACTTCGCCGACTCCTACCGGGTCAACCTCAACGACGCCGGGAAGTTCGACGTCGTCGCGAGCTCGATCAAGGGCATGCCCGGGGTCGCCGACGTCCAGGACCAGAAGAAGCTCCTCGAGAAGTTCTTCACCTTTATGAACACCGTGTCGTGGGCGGCGATCGCGCTCTCCTCACTCATGGTCCTCGCGGCCGTCATGCTCATCTCGACGACGATCCGCCAGACCGCCTTCAGCCGTCGGCGTGAGACCGGCATCATGCGCCTCGTCGGCGCCTCGAACTTCACGATCCGCTTCCCGTTCGTCATGGAGACCGTCCTGGCGAGCGTGCTCGGCGCGGTCCTGGCGATGGGCATGCTCTGGGCCACGGTGCGCTACGGCGTCGTCGGCTTCCTGAGCCAGACCCTGACGGACACCGCCTTCATCGGGGTGGCGGACGTCTACTACGTCGCGCCGTTCGTCGTCGTCGGCGTCATCGTGCTCTCGAGCCTCACGTCCTGGGTGACGCTGCGCCGTTACCTGCGCGTCTGACGCGGCCCGAACTGCACAATTTCCCGAATTTGCTGCAGGGGGCCGAGGCGGCGTCGCATGCTGTCCCGGGCCGTATGCGGCCCTGATCGTGACGATTTCTCCCCAACGCGAGTGACGTGTGGTACCAATGGAGCATATGTGGCTCATGAGGCGTTCTGAGAAGAGCGGGCCGGCGACCAGGCTGACGGCCGCCGGGCTCGTCATCACGTGTTCCGTGTCCTTGGGATCGGCGCTCGTCGCGCGTGCCGACTCCGTGTCGGACCAGAAGAAGCGCAACGACCAGAAGATCGCCGCGCTCGGTCAGCAGCTCGAGGGCACCAACGCCGCGCTCGCGCGCGCCTACGTCAACCTCCAGCGCACCAACGCCGCGCTCCCGATCGCCCAGCAGCGCGTCACCTCCGCGCAGGCGGCCCAGGCGCGCGCCCAGGCCGCCCAGGTGGCGGCCGAGGCCACCGAGGCCCGCGCGATCGCCGCCGAGGCGAAGGCCCGCGCCCACAACGAGGCCGTGGCCCAGAAGCTCGCCGTGGCCAAGGCCAACGAGCAGCGCGCCAAGGAGCAGCTCGCCAAGAGCGGCGCCGACCTCGTCAGCAGCCAGGACGCCCTCGACTCGTACGCCGCCGAGGTCTTCCAGGGGTCCGGCCAGGAGTCGCAGCTCGGAATGGTCTTCGGATCCACCTCACCCGAGGACTTCGCGAACCGGCTCGTCATGGCCGACACCGCGAGCGCGGTCGCCAGCGACACCATCGACAAGCTCGCCGCGATGACGGCCGACAACACCTCGACCCGCTCGTACCTCACCTCGGTGCGCGGCGAGATCGCCGAGCTCAAGCGACAGGCCGAGGCCGCCCTGCGCGGGGCCGAGGCGGCCGCCGCGGCCGCCACTCAGGCCAAGAACCAGGCGATCATCGCCAAGAACAACGCCGTCACCGCCGCGCAGAACGCCGCGGCGGCCAAGACGCAGCTCGACCAGCTGAAGTCCAAGCAGTCGGCCTACACCGCCGACCTCGCGGTGCAGAAGCAGGGCGAGGCCGCAGACCTCGCCTCCGCCCGCGCCGAGTCGGCCCGCCTGCAGGCCGTCCTCGTCGAGCGGGCCCGCCAGGCCCGGATCGCCGAGCAGAAGCGCCAGGCCAGGCTGCGCGCCGAGCGCGCCGCGAAGATCCGCGCCGAGCGGGCCAAGGCCGCCGCCGCCAAGAAGCGCGGACAGGTCTACATCCCCAAGACGCCGCCGCCGGTGCAGAGCGACCCGACTCCGTCGAACTACCTCAGCTACCCCGCCATCGGCCCGACGACCTCCGGCTTCGGCATGCGGTGGCACCCAGTGCTCCAGAAGTGGATGCTGCACGACGGTCTCGACTGGGGCATCGCGTGCGGCACGCCGGTGTATGCCGCGGCGCCGGGCGACATCATCCGCGCGGGTTGGCGGGCGAGCGGGTGGGGCAACCAGATCCTCATCGACCACGGGATCCACCGCGGCGTCGACCTCGTCACGAGCTACAACCACCTGTCGAGCATCGTGAAGTTCGGCGGCAGCGTGAACCGCGGCCAGCTCATCGGCTACTCCGGCACGACGGGCTACTCGACGGGCTGTCACCTGCACTTCGGCACCTACGAGGACGGCACGCCGGTCAACCCCCGCAAGTGGCTCTGACCAACCCTCCCGGACAAAACCGACTCTGAGCCGAGGGCCCCTTCGGGGTAGCGTTGGTGCGCTGACCACACACCCTCAAAGGCGGAAGGACGGTCTGGTGCCGAAGGAGAAGGGGCGGTCGCTCATCGCGAGCAACCGCAAGGCCCGACACGACTACCTCATCGACGACACCTTCGAGGCGGGCATCGTCCTTTCCGGCACCGAGGTCAAGGCGCTGCGGATGGGGCGCGCGTCCCTCGTCGACGGCTTCGCCATGTTCACCGGTGACGAGCTCTACCTCGAGAACGTCCACATCCCCGAGTACCTCAACGGCACGTGGAACAACCACGCCCCGCGTCGCAAGCGCAAGCTGCTCCTGCACCGCGCCGAGCTGACGAAGATCGCGCACAAGACCCGTGAGAGCGGGCGCACCATCGTGCCCCTGGCCCTCTACTTCAAGGACGGCCGCGCCAAGGTCGAGATCGCCATCGCGACCGGCAAGAAGGAGTACGACAAGCGCCACGCGCTGCGCGAGCGCCAGGACAACCGCGAGGCCGACCGGGCGATGAGCGCGGCCAACCGCCGCCGCTGACCCTTCCGCCGGAACCGCGCGACCCGACGCAGCGTCCGGTGTCAGGATGCAAGGGACCAACGACGTGGAGGCACTCCGATGGCTGGACCGACCGGACCGACCCGATCGAGCGTGACGCGCGGCCGCCGACTCGGGGTGCTGGGTCTGCTCCTGGCAGCCGCGCTGTTCCTGCTCGTACCGGCCACCGCCCAGGCTGCCGGCGACGAGGGCATGGACTCCTTCGCCGCGGTCTACGACGTGCAGCCCGACGGCAGCATGAAGGTCACCGAGACCATCACGTGGCGCTTCCCGAGCGGCGAGCAGAAGCACGGCATCTTCCGCGACGTCGTGGTGCGGATGGGCTGGAACGGCGAGGAGAACCGCTACCGCTACTACGACCTGACGGACGTCGCGGTGTCGAGCCCGAGCGGCGCCCCCGACGCCTTCCGCGTCACCGACAGCGGTGCGGCCAAGGAGATCCGGATCGGCTCCCTCGACGAGTACACCAGCGGCACTCAGGTCTACACCATCAGCTACACGCTTCATGACGTGCTCAACCCGATCACCGCCGACGGCAAGCCGGCCGCCGACTCGAGCACGGCCGACACCGTCGAGCTCTACTACAACGTCTTCGGGACCAACGAGACCACCGTGCGTGACCGCGTGTCGATCACCGTCAAGGCGCCGGCGACGCCGACCCAGGTGGCCTGCTACCAGGGCGTCAACCGGTCGGACACCCCCTGCCAGGCGACGAAGGGCGACCCGGCCAGGTTCTCGGCCACCGGGCTGACCGCGGGGGATGCCATGTCGGTGCTCGCCTCCTACCCGGCCTCGGCCTTCGGCAACGTGCGCCCCGACGTCCGACAGGGTGACTCGGCGTCCTCGATCGGTTCCGACGCGGCCCCGGCCGCCAACGCCGCCGCCTGGGCCGGCGCCATCGGCGCTCCGGTGCTGGCACTGGCCGTGATGGGTGCCCTCGTCTGGACCCGCGGTCGGGACGAGCGCTACGCCGACCTCACGCCGGGCCTCTCGCCGGCGTACGGCACCGGCGCGGCGGGCGACGGGACCCCGAGTGCCGCCACGGTGCGCGGCGGGTCGTCCACCGTCGCCGTCCAGTTCCAGCCGCCGAAGGGCGTGCAGCCGGGCATGGTCGGCACGATCATCGACGAGACCGCCAACCCGATCGACGTCTCGGCCACGGTCATCGACCTCGCGGTGCGCGGCTTCATCCGGATCGAGGAGAGCGACGGCGGGGGAGCCTTCAGCCGCACCGACTGGACGCTGACCCGGCTCGCGCCCCCGGCCGACGAGCGACTGCTGCCCTACGAGCGCCAGCTGCTCGACGGCATCTTCTCCAGCCGGGGCGACGTCGTGCGTCTCTCGGAGCTGAAGAACACCTTCGCGAGCACCCTCAAGCGCATCCAGTCCGGGATGTACGAGGAGGTCGTGACACGGGGATGGTTCCGCTCCTCGCCCCAGACCCAGCGCGGCGCGTGGCAGGGCCTCGGGCTCGTCATCGCCGTGCTCGGGGGGCTCATGCTCTTCTACGGCCGACCTGCGATCAGCGCGATCCTCGGCGGCAGCTTCGGTGGCGGGGTCGCCCTCGGCATCGGTCTCGTCGTCGCCGGCCTCATCGTCTGGTTCCTCGGCGGGCGGATGGCCGCCAAGACCGCCGAGGGCTCGGCCGTGCTCGCCCAGTCCCTCGGCTTCAAGGAGTACCTCACGACCGCCGAGGCCGGGCAGATCGAGTTCGAGGAGGCGTCCAACATCTTCAGCCGCTACCTGCCGTATGCCGTCGTCTTCGGTGTCGCGGACCGGTGGGCCAGCACGTTCGCCGACGTCGCGAAGGCGGCCGAGGCCGCCAACCAGCCTCTCGTGATGCCGACGTGGTACGTCTGGAGCGGCAACGCCTTCCCCGACTTCACGAGCATCGCCGACGGTGTCGACTCCTTCTCGACGACGTCGACGGGCACCTTCACCTCGACGCCGGGCTCGTCGGGATCGTCCGGCTTCTCCGGCGGCGGTGGCTTCTCCGGCGGCGGTGGCGGCGGGTCGTCCTCCGGCTCCTGGTAGCCCGCACGATCGATGTGACCTTCGGCGCCGGGGTGGGTCCCCGTGACACACTCCCTCCCTACGACGCTGCCGGCTCGGCGTCTCGGGACGGTCGTCGCGACGCGAGGGCGAGCAGGGCTCCCACGCCGGCCACGACGCCACAGAGCGGCCACAGCAGACCGGGCGCGACGGCATACACCATCCCGCCCAGCGGGGCGGAGAGCATCGTCCCGCTCGTGGCGGCGCCGGTGTAGAGGCCCTGGTACTGGCCGACGAGATGGGCGGGCGCCGCGTCGAGGACGTGCGCGGTGGCCGTCGTCTTGTAGAGGATCTCGCCGGCGGTGAGCACCACCATGGCGACGACTGCTGCGGCCGTGACGCCCATCCACGTGAGCCCGAAGATGACGAAACCGACTGCCACGAGGGCGTATCCGGTCGCGATGATGGGAATGGCAGGTCGGTCTCGGAGCCAGAGGGCCACGGGGATCTCGAGCGCGAGGATGAGCCCCGACCCGATCGCGACGAGGAGCGTGTAGAGCGCGAGCGGCTGCCCGTGGTCGCGCAGGTGCAGGGGGAGGGTCGAGTAGAGCTGACGGTAGACGAGGTCGACGAGCACGACGCCCGGGAGGAGGAGCAGGAGCGACCGGTCGGCCCGGACCGCCCGCCAGAGGCCGGCCGGGGCGTCGGGCTCCGCGGCCACCGGCGCCTCGTCGGGCAGGAAGCGCGACGTGACGTGGCGCAGCACGAGGGTGAGGACGCCGTCGACCACGAAGAGCGTGTCGTAGCCGTGCGTGGCGAGCAGGGCGCCGACGGGAGGGCCGATGACGAAGCCCGCGTTGGAGGCGGCGCGGCTCACGGCGACCGACGACCGGCGTGACCCGGCCGGCACGGCGAGTGCCGCGAGCGCACCCTGCCCGAGGGACGCGACGGCGCCCAGGTAGCCCGTCAGCGGCATCGTCACGGCGAGCAGCCACACCGGCTGCCACGGGATGAGGGCGGTGAGGACGCCGACCACGCTGGCCGTGAGGAGCAGGACCCGGCGGTGGCCGTAGCGGTCGCCGAACCGGCCGCCCGTGACGTTCCCGAGGAGCGCGCCGACACCGTTCGAGCCGGCGATGATGCCCGCCGGCACGACGCCCAGCCCCCGCGGTCCGGTGAGGTAGAGCACGAGGAAGAGCATGAGGAAGGCGCTGGCCGAGCTGACGAAGCGCCCGGCGGCCAGCACCCAGACGACGCTCGGGAGGTCACGGAGGTCGCGCACCCGAACATCAGACCACAGTGAGTCTTTTTTAGGAACTCAGTTAGGATGAGGCCATGACCAGGCGACACGCGAGCGCCGTCGACCCGTGCGGCATCGCCCACGCCGTCGGCGTCCTCGGTGACCCGTGGAGCCTGCTCGTCCTGCGCGACGTCGCCGGTGGGCGCACCCGTTTCGACCAGCTCGTCGCCGAGACGGGGATCTCGCGCAAGGTCCTCGCGCAGCGTCTCGACGCCCTCGTGTCAGACGGCGTCCTCGAGCGCCGCGCCTACTCCGACCGTCCGCCGCGGCACGAGTACGTCCTCACCGCCCTCGGCCGGGGGGCGCTCCCGGTCCTCGCTGCCCTGCAGGAGTTCGGGGACACGTGGCTGCTCGGCGACGGGAGCCCCGACGCCGGTGCCGCCACCGACTCCAACGAGGTCACCCGGGTGAGCGGCCTCGTCGGACAGGCGATCCCGCGCCTGCACGCCCTGGACCCCGTCACCGACGAGCCGTTCACGGTGGTCTACTGCTACCCCGGCAACGCGTTCCCCGGGGCCGACGAGATCCCTGGTGGCATCGGCTGCACGCTCGAGTCGTGCACGTACCGCGACCGGCTCGGCGAGTTCGCCGACCTCGGGGCCTCGGTCGTCGGGGTCTCGACCCAGCGACCGGGGGAGCAGGCCGCGTTCGCTGCAGCGAACCGCATCCGCTTCCCCCTGCTCTCGGACGCCGACCTCGAGCTGACGACCGCGCTGCGCCTGCCGACCTTCCGTGCGGGCGGCACGACCCGGCTCAAGCGCCAGACGTTCGTCGTCGACCGGGACCGTGTCGTGCGCGCCACCCTCTTCCCGATCCCCGACGTCACGGGGTCGGTCGAGGAGGCGCTGGGCCTCGTGCGGGGACTCGGACGCGGCTGACGCGGCTGACGTCAGCCGATGACGACGAGCAGGTCGCCACCCTCGACCTGCTGGTGCGCGCCGATGGCGACCCGCGAGACGGTGCCTCCGGTGGGGCTCGTGATGTTGGCCTCCATCTTCATGGCCTCGATCGTCGCGACGACGCCGCCGGCCTCGACCGTGTCACCCTCGGACACTGCGAGGGTGACGACGCCGGCGAAGGGCGCTGCGACCTGGCCCCTGACCCCCGCGTCGGCCTTCTCGGCGGACTTGACGTCTGCCTCGACAGAGCGGTCGCGGACGGTGATGGGTCGGAACTGCCCGTTGAGGGTGCACATGACGGTGCGCATCCCCTTGGAGTCGGCCTCGCCGATCGACTGGACCCCGAGGATGAGCCGCTTGCCCGGCTCGATCTCGACCTCGTACTCCTCACCTGCCTCGAGGCCGTGGAGGAACTCGACGGTGCCGAGCACCGACAGGTCGCCGTAGGACTCGCGCGAGCTCTCGAACTCCTTGGTCGGTCCGGGGAAGAGCAGCTCGTTGAGGGTGCGTCGCGGGGCCTCGACGAGAGCCTGCTCCTGCTCCGGCGTCAGCTCGGTGAGGCGCGGCTTGGACTGGCGGCCGGCGAGCGCCTTGGTGCGGAAGGGCTCTGGCCACCCACCGGGAGGGTCGCCGAGCTCGCCGTTGAGGAAGCCGATGACCGAGTCCGGGATGTCGAAGCGCTGGGGGTCGTCCTCGAAGTCCTTCGGGTCGGCGCCGGCGCCGACGAGCGCGAGCGCGAGGTCGCCGACGACCTTGGAGCTCGGCGTCACCTTGACGACGTTGCCGAGGATCCGGTTCGCCGCGGCATACATGTCCTCGATCGCCTCGAAGCGGTCGCCGAGACCGAGGGCGATCGCCTGCTGCCGGAGGTTGCTCAGCTGGCCGCCGGGGATCTCGTGGAAGTAGACCCGGCCGGTGGGGGAGTCGAGTCCCGACTCGAAGGGCCGGTAGAGATGACGCACGGCCTCCCAGTAGGGCTCGAGCGCGAAGACGTTCTCGATGTCGAGCCCCGTCGGGCGGTCGGTGTCGTCGGTCGCCGCGACGAGGGCCGAGAGCGAGGGCTGGCTCGTCGTGCCGGCCATCGTCGCCGTGGCGGCGTCGACGGCGTCGACCCCGGCGTCGATGGCGGCAAGGAGCGTGCCGATCTGGCCGCCCGCGGTGTCGTGCGTGTGCAGGTGCACCGGCAGCTCGAAGCGTTCGCGCAGCGCGCGGACCAGCCGGGCCGCCGCCGGAGCGCGGAGCAGCCCGGCCATGTCCTTGATGGCGAGCACGTGGGCGCCGGTGTCGACGATCTGCTCGGCGAGGTGGAGGTAGTAGTCGAGCGTGTAGAGCTTCTCGCCGGGGCTCATCAGGTTGCCCGTGTAGCAGAGCGCCACCTCGGCGACCGCGGTGTTCGTCTCGAGCACCGCTTCGACGGCCGGGCGCATCTGCGACACGTCGTTGAGCGAGTCGAAGATGCGGAAGATGTCGAGGCCCGTCGACGCGGCCTCGCGCACGAAGGCGTCGGTCACGGCCGTCGGGTAGGGGGTGTAGCCGACCGTGTTGCGCCCGCGCAGCAGCATCTGCAGCGGGATGTTGGGCATGGCCTCACGGAGCGCGGCGAGCCGCTCCCACGGGTCCTCGGCCAGGAAGCGCAGCGCCACGTCGTAGGTCGCGCCGCCCCAGGCCTCCATCGAGAGCAGCTGCGGCGTCAGGTGCGAGACGTGCTTGGCGACGTGGAGCAGGTCGCGGGTGCGCATGCGGGTCGCGAGGAGCGACTGGTGTGCGTCGCGGAACGTCGTGTCGGTGACGGCGACGTCGTTCGCCTCGCGCAGCGCTCGCGCGAAGGCCGCCGGCCCGTCGGCGACGAGACGGTCGCGGGCACCGGGCGGCAGGGGCGCGTCGGGGAGCTGGGGAAGCTTGGTGCGGGGGCGGATCCGCGTCGTGACCGGGCCGTTGGGCTGGTTGACGGTGACGTCGGCGAGGTAGCTGAGCAGCTTCGTCGCGCGGTCG
Source organism: Terrabacter sp. P2_E3 (assembly GCF_056403915.1). Lineage (NCBI taxonomy): Bacteria > Bacillati > Actinomycetota > Actinomycetes > Micrococcales > Intrasporangiaceae > Terrabacter > Terrabacter sp. P2_E3. The sequence continues at coordinate 144,771 of NZ_JBFUEN010000010.1, read as the reverse complement.
GCGCTGATCCGCGCGGAGAGCAGCTCGGGACGCTGGTCGATGAACGACGTCGTGGCCAGGCCCTCCTGGAAGACCGGGTCGCCGAGGACCGCCTCGAGGAAGGGGATGTTGGTCGAGACCCCGCGGATGCGGAACTCCGCCAGGGCGCGCTGGGCGCGGCGCACGGCGATCGGGAAGGTCATCCCACGGCAGGTGAGCTTGACGAGCATCGAGTCGAAGTGGGCGCTGATCTCGGCACCGACGAAGACGGTCCCGCCGTCGAGGCGCACGCCGCTGCCGCCGGCCGATCGGTAGACGGTGATGGTGCCCGCGTCGGGACGGAAGCCGTTGGCCGGGTCCTCCGTCGTGATCCGGCACTGCATCGCGAAGCCCTTGGTGCGGATGTCGTCCTGGCGCAGGCCCATCGACGCGAAGGTGTCGCCCGACGCTATCTGCATCTGCATGACGACGAGGTCGATGTCGGTGACCTCCTCGGTCACCGTGTGCTCGACCTGGATGCGCGGGTTCATCTCGATGAAGACGTAGCGCCCGTCCTCGCCGAGGAGGAACTCGACCGTCCCGGCGTTGACGTAGCCGATCGAGCGCGCGAACTCGACGGCGTCGGCGCACATGCTCTCGCGCGTCGCCGCGTCGAGATTGGGCGCCGGCGCGATCTCGACGACCTTCTGGTGGCGGCGCTGGAGCGAGCAGTCGCGCTCGTAGAGGTGGACGACCTCGCCCGTGCTGTCGGCGAGCACCTGGACCTCGATGTGGCGCGGGTTGACCACGGCCTCCTCGAGGTAGAGCGTCGGGTCACCGAACGCCGACTCGGCCTCGCGCTGGGCGGCCTCGAGCGCGTCGCGCAGACCCTCTCGGCCCTCGACGCGGCGCATGCCCCGACCGCCGCCACCGCTGACCGCCTTGACGAAGACGGGATAGCCGATGTCCTCGGCCGCGGCCTCGAGAGTGTCGAGGTCGGTGCCGGGCTCGGAGCCGCGCAGCGTCGGCAGGCCGGCGTCACGCGCGGCGGCGATGGCGCGGGCCTTGTTGCCCGTGAGGTGCAGCACCGAGGCCGGGGGACCGATGAAGGTGATGCCGGCGGCGTCGCACGCCTCGGCGAGAAGGGGGTTCTCCGACAGGAAGCCGTAGCCGGGGTAGATCGCGTCGGCCCCGGCCTCGACGGCCTGGGCGACGATGGCCTCGTGGTCGAGGTAGGCCCGGACCGGGTGGCCCTCGTCGCCGATCTGGTAGGCCTCGTCGGCCTTGAGCCGGTGCTCGCTCTTGCGGTCCTCGTAGGGGAAGACGGCGACCGTGCGGGCGCCGAGCTCGGTGGCGGCCCGGAAGGCTCGGACGGCGATCTCGCCTCGGTTGGCGACGAGAACCTTGCGGAACATCGGACCTCCAGGGTGCCGGGGGCGACGGGTGTGGTCCGCGTCGACCACGGTCGGCAGCCTAGTGGCGGGCCTGTCGCTCCCGAGAGGGGTGTTCCCATCCGAGACGGGAATGGCTTGGACCGCCCGAGCGTTCCTCCTGCATACTGTGGACTCCACCCCGGTGGGACGCAGAGCAGCTTGACAAGTGAACAGCGTGACGTGGACACCCCTCATGGGGGTGATCGGTTTCGACGGTGGTCGACATGTCAGGGGAAGCGGGTCGAGGATGCAGGGTTATCTCGTAAACGCTCCTTGCAAAACCATAGGTGCCAATTCCAAGCGCACCGACTTCGCCCTCGCCGCCTGAGCGAGCCTCGAAGTCTGTCAGCCTGAGCTAGTTTCCGACTCAGTGTCTGGCATCAGCTAGGAAACTTGCTGTGCAGTCATGTTGGGGGGCTGCACGGGACTCTTACTCAACTGGGCCTGTCAGGGGACGCGTGCGTGCGAGCCCTGGGGCCGAGAAAAGCCATAGCGCACTGCACCCGGAGAAGCCCTGGTTTCTCGTCATCGGACGCGGGTTCAATTCCCGCCACCTCCACCACTCACGTGGTGGCCACGTCACGCTGTCGCTGACAAGCACGAAGAGGGCGTCCCGTTCGCGGGACGCCCTCTTCGTCTGTGCCGTATGCCGTCTGTCCGGGCTCGTCAGGCCTGCTCGGTCTGGCCGCCGGAAGCGGCGCCGGCCGCCTCGGCCGCCATCTGCTCCTTGATCGGGGCCATGTCGAGGTTCTTGACCTGCTCGATGACGTCCTGGAGCGCGGACTGCGGCAGCGCACCGGGCTGGGCGAAGACGAGCACGCCCTCCTTGAAGGCCATCAGGGTCGGGATCGAGGTGATGTTCGCCGCCGATGCGAGGGACTGCTCGGCCTCGGTGTCGACCTTGCCGAACACGATGCCCTCGTTGTCACCGCTCTGCGAGGCGGCGTCGTAGACCGGGGCGAACTGCCGACACGGGCCGCACCAGGACGCCCAGAAGTCGACCAGGACGATGTCGTTGTCGAGAACGGTCTTCTCGAAGGACTGCGCGGTCAGGTCAGTGGTAGCCATGTCTCTCCCAACGATCGGCGTGTGACGGGTATTCCGCCCTCAGCGCAGTTCCCAGGTGACGGTGACGGAAGCCCCGAGGTCGAGGTCACCGCCCTCGACGGGCATGCCGCCGGCGTCCATCGAGGCCGCCATGAGCTTCATCTCGCGGCGCTGGACCGGGATGGCGCCCGCCTCGGCCACCCCGAGGACTGCGCCGAGCTCGGCGCCGGAGAGGGCGGCATACTGCTGCGCCTTATCGCGGGCGTCGGCGAAGGCGGCCTCCCGGGCGCGCCGCAGTCCCTCGCTGCGGTCGGACACGTCGAGGCGCACCTGGTCGACGAGCAGGGCGTTGCCCACCGCGGACGCGGCGGCCTCGAGGATCTCGCCGACCGACTCGAGCCGGCGCACGGTGACGGCGAGCCGCTGCTGGGCCGTGAAGCCGACCGCGACACCGGTGTTGTCCCAACGCTGGCTGACGCCCGCGTCGAGGGTGCGGATGTCGGCGTCGGCCACGTCGTGGTCGCGCACGACCGCCCCGACCTTCGTGATGCCCTCGGCCGCCCCGGCGAGGGCCGTCGCGACGTCGTCGGCGTCGTGCCCGACCCGCAGGTCGAGGCGCACGACGTCGGGGGAGACGGCGGCCCTGCCGGCGCCGGTGACGGTGACCGTGCGTTTGCCCATGGGGTTCCTCTCGTCGCGGCCCTCGCGGAGCGGGTCGGGGCCCTCGTCGCAACCTACCTAGACTGCGGTGCCATGACGAGCCTCCCGCGACGGTCCGCCCCCACCTCGCGCCTCGTGGTCGGCCTGGCGGTCGCGGCCGTCGTGACGCAGCTGCTCGTCCTCTACTGGCCCGTCGTCACCGTCGAGGGCCCGGTGAGCTGGACCGACAAGGTCGTGCACCTCCTCGTCTTCGCCGTGCCGACGTATGCCGTGGGGCGCGCCCTGCGGTCCGTGCGCACCGCGGTCGTCATCTTCGCGATCCATGCCCCGGTGAGCGAGCTGGTGCAGCACTTCCTCCTCCCCGGGCGCTCCGGCGACGTGTGGGACGCGGTGGTCGACCTCGTCGGCGTGGCGCTCGGGGCGGCCGTGCTCGTGGTCGGGCCCCGGCTGCGTCGCTGGTAGACTTGGCGGCATCCGACTCCGAGGTCTCCTCGGATCACGACGGAAGAGATGGCGCCGGGGATGCCCGGCGGGCAGGCTCGTCCGACGAGGTGACACCCCTACCGGAAGACCGCGCAGACGGCGCGGCCCGGCACCGACGCGGAGCGGATCCGAACACCGGACGGCACAGATGCCGGGGACCGGTACACATGGGGCGCAGAGATTCCTGCGCCTGAGGCTCGTCTGCATGGTCGTGGTGTGACTCACGGCTCGAGGCGAAGTCTGCATCGAGTCAAGAGAGTTGAATACGCAATGCCCAAGCACACCTCCTCCGGCGCGCCCAAGAAGGCCCGCTGGTCCACCGAGAAGAAGGCCGCCGCGACCAAGAAGCCGCACCGCGGACAGGGTGGACAGAAGTCCTCCGGTTCCTTCTCCGGCCCCAAGACCTCCCGCCCGGCATCGTCGGGCTCCTCGCACGTCGGTGGCCGCGAGTGGCGAGCCCCGCGTGACGAGCACCGTTCCTCGGACCGCCGCGACGACCGCCGCGATGACCGTGGTGGCTACCAGCGCCGCGACGACCGCGGCTTCCAGCGTCGCGAGGACCGCCCGAGCTTCGAGCGTCGCGACGACCGTGGCGGATACCAGCGCCGCGACGACCGCCCCTCGTCCGACCGCCGCGACGACCGTGGCGGTTACCAGCGTCGTGACGACCGCGGTGACCGCGGCTTCCAGCGTCGTGAGGACCGTCCGTCGTTCGACCGTCCCCGTGGCGACCGCGACGACCGTGGCGGTTACCAGCGTCGTGACGACCGTGGTGACCGCGGCTTCCAGCGTCGTGAGGACCGTCCGTCGTTCGACCGTCCCCGTGGCGACCGCGACGACCGTGGCGGGTACCAGCGTCGTGACGACCGTGGTGACCGCGGCTTCCAGCGTCGTGAGGACCGTCCGTCGTTCGACCGTCCCCGTGGCGACCGCGACGACCGTGGCGGGTACCAGCGTCGTGACGACCGTGGTGACCGCGGCTTCCAGCGTCGCGAGGACCGCCCGTCGTTCGAGCGCCGCGATGACCGTGGTGGCGACCGTGGTGGCTTCCAGCGCCGCGAGGACCGCCCGCGCTTCGAGCGCCGCGACGACCGTGGCGCCGACCGCTTCGCCGACCGTTCAGCCGACCGGGCTCCCGTGAGCTTCGACGACGCCGAGGCCGAGCGCATGGACGCCGACACCTGGACCAAGTCGACCCGCGCGGACGTGTCCGACGGACCCGTCGACGTCGCCGCCGACAACGGCTTCGCCGCTCTCGGCCTGCCCGAGCGGATCGTCGAGCGCCTCGCCCGGGAGGGCATCACCTCGCCGTTCCCGATCCAGACCGCGACGATCCCCGACGCGCTGGCCGGCAAGGACGTCCTCGGCCGCGGCCAGACCGGCTCGGGCAAGACCCTTGCCTTCGGCCTGCCGCTCATCGCCCGGCTGCTCGAGGCCGACCTCAAGCGTCGCCCGCGCAAGCCGCACGCCCTCATCCTCACGCCGACGCGCGAGCTCGCGATGCAGATCTCCGACGCGCTCGAGCCGCTCGTGCACGTCGCCGGCCTGCGCCACAAGCTCGTCGCCGGTGGCCTCAGCTACACGACGCAGATCAACGCGCTCAACAAGGGCGTCGACATCCTCATCGCGACGCCGGGCCGCCTCAACGACCTGCTCGAGCGTGGCGCCGTCGAGATGGACGACATCGCGATCACCGTGCTCGACGAGGCCGACCACATGGCCGAGATGGGCTTCATGGCCGAGATCACGACGAGCCTCGACAAGATCCCGTCCGACGGCCAGCGCCTCCTCTTCTCGGCGACGCTCGACCGCGGCATCGACGCGCTCGTCGAGAAGTACCTCACCGACCCGGTGACGCACTCGACGAACGACGCCACCGCGTCGGTCGAGGGCATGGACCACCACGTCCTGCTCATCGACCCGCAGCACAAGAAGGTCATCACGGCCGAGGTCGCCAACCGCGAGGGCCGCACCGTCGTGTTCTGTCGCACCAAGCTCGGCGCCGACCGCATCGCGCTCCAGCTGCGCGAGCAGGGCGTCATGGCGGCCGCGCTCCACGGTGGCCTCAACCAGGGCCAGCGCAACCGCGTGCTCGGCGCGTTCCGTGACGGCACCCTCCCGGTGCTCGTCGCGACCGACGTCGCGGCCCGCGGCATCCACGTCGACGACGTCTCGGTCGTCCTGCAGGTCGACCCGCCGGCCGACCACAAGGACTACCTCCACCGCTCCGGTCGTACGGCTCGCGCCGGTGACAAGGGCACCGTCGTGACCCTCGCCCTGCCGCACCAGCGTCGGACGATGGAGCGTCAGCTCAAGGACGCCGGTCTCGAGATCTCGCCCGTGCGGGCCACGCCCGGCGATGCGATCATCGCGGCGACCGGTGCGACGACCCCGAGCGGTGTCGCGATCGCCGAGGACGAGTTCCAGCGCCTCATCGCCGGTCCCAAGGCGCATCGTCGTGGGCCGGCCGGTCCGCGCGGTCCGCGCCAGGGCCAGCGCAGCGGCTCGCGTCCGCAGCACGGTGGCGGTCGTTCCGACGACCGTCGGGGCCGTCGCACCGACCGCGGTGACGGTCTCGTGTCCCGCTGGGGCGACGACGACCGCCGTGGTCAGCGGGGCGCGCGCTTCTGAGCAGTCGCCGGTGTGGAAGGCTGGGCCCGTGAGCTCGATGTTCCACACCGGCCGCCTCCTCGTGGCGACGCCGTCCGTCGGGGGTGACGTGTTCCATCGGTCCGTCATCCTCATGCTCCACCACGACGACGGCGGCGCCCAGGGCGTCGTGCTCAACAAGCCCCTGTCGGCCGAGGTGGACTCGGTGCTGCCGGGCTGGCAGCGTGTCGTGACCGCCCCGCACGTCCTCTTCCAGGGCGGGCCGGTGTCGACGTCGTCGGCGCTGGGGCTCGTCACGGTGCCGGGCGACGAGCCGGAGCCGCTCGGGGTCAAGCGCCTCTTCGGCTCGATCGGACTCGTCGACCTCGACGTGCCGACCCCCGTCGTCGCGGCCGAGCTGGCGGGGCTGCGGATCTTCGCCGGCTACTCCGGGTGGGAGTCCGGCCAGCTCGAGAACGAGGTGCTGCGCGGCGACTGGTACGTCGTCGATGCGGAGGTGCGCGACGCCTTCACGCCGCGGCCGGAGGGGCTGTGGCGTGAGGTGCTCCGACGCCAGCGCGACAGCCTCGCGTACGTCGCGAACTTCCCCGACGACCCGTCGATGAACTGACATGGGCGTCACGGGGCCCGTGCGGCCGGACACCGAGGAGCATCCCGGGATGCCGAGGTCGACCAGGCGAGTTGCCTTCGTCGACAGCGGTCTCGGGCTCCTCGGGTACGCCGACGCCCTCCACGCGCTGCGGCCCGACCTCGGGCTCGTGCTGTCGCTCGACCCGGACAACATGCCCTACGGCCCGCGCACGCCCGCCGAGGTCCAGCGACTGATCCTCGCCTCGGCGCGCGCCACCCTTCCCCACGAGCCGGCCGCGATCGTCGTCGCGTGCAACACCGCCTCGGTGCACGGGCTGGGCGCCCTCCGCGCCGAGCTCGAGCCGGCCGTCCCCGTCATCGGCACGGTGCCGGCCATCCGCCCGGCGGCCGCCGGGGGAGGGCCGGTCGCCGTGTGGGCCACGGCTGCCACGACGTCGAGCGACTACCTCAGGGGCCTCGTCGACGCCTTCGCCGCCGACGTCGAGACGTGTGCCGTTGCGGCCCTGGGGCTCGCCGAGGCCATCGAGTCCGGTGACCCCGACGCGGTCGACGCCTGCATCGCGTATGCCGCGTCGCAGACCCCCGCGGGCGTGCGCTCGCTCGTCCTCGGGTGCACCCACTACGGGCTCGTCGTCGACCGGATCGTCGCGGCCCTCGGGGACGGTGTGACGATCCACGACTCTCCCGTCGCGGTGGCCCGCCAGACCCTGCGGCGCCTCGGCCTCGAGCCGGCGCCGGACGGCCCAGAGGCCGGTGTCGAGGCGGTGCTGCTCAGCGGCCGACCCGGCGCGCTCCCGGCGTCGTGGGGGGCCTATCCCGCGGGGGAGCGGCTCCTTCGGGGTGCGGCAGGGCGGCATACACTCTCGTCATGAGCACGATGCCTCCCGACCCGTTCGAGCCCGAGCCCGAGCCGCTGCGGCGCACGAGCACGGCCACGATCGAGCGTGAGGAGGTTCGCGAGGAGCTCCAGGAGCCCGGTGACCACGAGCGCTTCTCGCACTACGTGCGCAAGGAGAAGATCCTCGAGAGCGCGCTGTCGGGTGAGCCCGTCGTGGCCCTCTGCGGCAAGATCTGGGTCCCGGGCCGCGACCCCCAGAAGTTCCCGGTCTGCCCGGTCTGCAAGGAGATCTACGAAGGCCTTCGCGACCCCCAGGACGGCGGCGACGGCGACCAGGGCGGCGGCGGACAGTCCTGAGCGACGCGTCTGCGGGTGCCTGACCACCACCGCCCGACCGAGGGCTTTCCTTAAGGGTTCTTTACGCGCCCCGGCTCCGCCACTGACTGTCGCGTACCTACAGTCGCTGGGATCGTCGCCCGATCGGGCGTCGTGTCGGACGAGAAAGGTCACCCCATGAAGCTTCGCTCCCTGATGCTCGCGGCACCGCTCGCACTCGCCGCAGCATCCCTCAGCGCACCGGCGCAGGCCGCGCCCGTGATGGAGGGCCACGGCAGCGCCGCGTGCCTCGACCCGGCGGCCGTGGGCGCGGTCGGAGCCCGCGGCACCCACGGCACCGCCAAGGACCCGCACGAGCTGACCGACGCACAGGTGCGCGCCAACGAGGCCGCCCTGACCAAGGCCCTCGAGGCCAAGGGGCTGACCCGGGACTCGTCGGGCAAGGTCGTCAGGGAGGGCCAGCAGGGCAAGCCGGGCACGGGCAGCACCTTCGCACCGACGACGGTCAAGGTCTACTGGCACACCATCACCAACGGCACCCAGGGCACCGTCAGCGGCAGCGCGATCAGCAGCCAGATCAGCGTCCTCAACAAGGCCTACTCGGGGACCGGTCTCAGTTTCAGCCTCGCCGGCTCCGACTCGACGAGCAACTCGTCCTGGTACACCGTGACGCCCGGCTCGGCGGCCGAGAAGAGCATGAAGACGACGCTCCGCAAGGGCACGATGGCTGACCTCAACCTCTACTCGGCCAACATCGGTCAGGGGCTGCTGGGCTGGGCGACCTTCCCCAAGGGCACCTACGACGCCATGGACGGCGTCGTCATCCTCACGGCCTCCCTGCCCGGTGGCAGCGCGACGAACTACAACCAGGGCGACACGGCCACCCACGAGGTCGGCCACTGGGTCGGGCTCTACCACACCTTCCAGGGCGGCTGTAACGGCAACGGCGACTACGTCGACGACACGCCCGCCGAGGCCAGCGCCGCCTACCAGTGCCCGACCGGCCGCGACACGTGCACGAGCCCCGGCCTCGACCCGATCAAGAACTTCATGGACTACACGTACGACTCCTGCATGAACACCTTCACGACCGGCCAGGTCTCGCGCATGCAGGCCCAGTGGACGGCGTACCGCGCCGGCCGGTGACCACCAGCGCGCCTGCTCGACGTCGCGAAACCGACTGAGCGGCATACCATCCAGGCCGAGGCCCCGCTCGCAAGGCGGGGCCTCGGCATGTCGTCCTCGGGGATTCGTTACGGTGGCCTCTCTATGAGTTCAGGGGCCGCCTTCCACCTCCCACCCGCCTTCCCAGAGCGGGCTGCGTGGGGTACCGCCAGCAAGCTGCGCGCGTGGCAGCAGGAGGCGCTCGACCTCTACCTCGGCAAGTCGCCGCGCGACTTCCTCGCGGTCGCCACACCGGGCGCCGGCAAGACGACGTACGCCCTGCGCGTGGCCACCGAGCTGCTGAGCGCGGGCATCGTCTCGCGCGTCACGGTCGTCGCTCCCACGGAGCACCTCAAGACCCAGTGGGCCGACGCCGCCGCCCGCGTCGGCATCAGTCTCGACCCGAAGTTCAGCAACAGCATCGGCCGGCACAGCGACGACTACCACGGTGTCGCCGTGACCTACGCGCAGGTCGCCTCGCGCCCGTCGCTGCACCGCGAGCTGACGACGTCGCGCTCGACCCTCGTCATCCTCGACGAGGTGCACCACGGCGGTGACGCGAAGAGCTGGGGCGACGGCATCCGCGAGGCCTTCGAGCCCGCGACCCGTCGGCTCTCGCTGACCGGCACGCCCTTCCGCTCCGACACCTCGCCGATCCCGTTCGTCACGTACGAGCTCGACGCCGAGGGCACCCTCGTCAGCTCGAGCGACTACACCTACGGCTACGCCGAGGCGCTGCGCGACGGCGTCGTGCGACCCGTCCTCTTCATGGCCTACGGCGGCAGCATGCGCTGGCGCACCAAGGCCGGCGACGAGCTCGAGGCGCGCCTCGGCGAGCCGATGACGAAGGACTTCGTCGCCCACGCGTGGCGCACGGCGCTCGATCCCAAGGGGGAGTGGATCCCCGCGGTCCTCGCCGCCGCCGACCGGCGCCTCACCGAGGTGCGGCGCCACGTCGAGGACGCCGGCGGCCTCGTCATCGCCTCCAACCAGACCCAGGCGAGGGCGTATGCCGCCATCCTCCGCTCGTTGACCGGCGAGGCCCCGACGGTCGTCCTCTCCGACGACCTCGGCGCGAGCAAGCGCATCGAGGACTTCGGGGCGAGCGACGAGCGCTGGATGGTCGCCGTCCGCATGGTGTCCGAGGGGGTCGACGTGCCGCGGCTCGCGGTCGGGGTCTACGCGACGTCCACCTCGACGCCGCTCTTCTTCGCCCAGGCCGTCGGACGCTTCGTGCGCGCCCGACGGCGGGGTGAGACCGCGTCGGTCTTCCTGCCCTCGGTGCCCGTGGTCCTCGACCACGCGGCGCGCCTCGAGGAGCAGCGCGACCACGCCCTCGACCGCAAGCCCAACCCCGACGACATCGGCCAGATGTGGGCCGAGGAGCAGAGCCTGCTCGACGAGGCCAACCGGGCCGACAAGGCGAGCGGGGCCCTCGACGAGGGCGCCTTCGAGGCGCTCGAGTCCGACGCCCACTTCGACCACGTGCTCTTCGACAAGCAGCAGTGGGGCATGCACGCCCAGATCGGGTCGGAGGACGAGGAGGAGTACCTCGGCCTGCCGGGCCTGCTCGAGCCCGACCAGGTGTCGGCGCTGCTCCGCGAGCGGCAGAGCCGTCAGGTCAAGAAGGCCCCCCAGGGCGCCACCGCCCCCATGCCCGTCGCCGCCCACCGGGCCCTTGCCGCCCAGCGCAAGGAGCTCAACACGCTCGTCTCGACGTACGCCCGTCAGAAGGGGCTGCCGCACGCCAACGTCCACATGGACCTCCGGCGCGTCTGTGGCGGACCCGACCTCGCGGCCGCCTCGACCGAGCAGGTCACCGAGCGCATCGACAAGATCCGGCTCTGGCTCGTCGGCCGACGCTGAGGGTTCACGAAACCGACCGGTGCTGTCGGCCTATGGGCGGAAGTGTCCGGCTATGGTCGTGCACTGCGCCTCGGGGGCGAGCCGCGCACCGTGCACCGGGACTGCTCCGATCGAGCACCTGACAGCGAAGGACGACATGAGCACCGACCACACCCCTGACCTCCTCGGATCCTCCACCACCCGTCGCCAGCTGCTGGCCCTCGCCGCCGTCGGCGGCGCCGGGCTCGCGGCCGTGCGCTCGGCCGTGCCCGCCGACGCCGCTCCGGCGGCCACCGCCCCGGGCACCAACGGCGAGGTCGTCCGGCTGACCGTGCTCGGCACGACCGACCTGCACGGCAACGTCTACAACTGGGACTACTTCAAGAACGCCGAGTACACCGACGCCAAGGCCAACGACATCGGCGTGGCCAAGGCCTCCTCGATCATCAAGGCGATCCGGGCCGAGGTCGGCGCAGAGCGCACCCTGACGATCGACGCCGGCGACACGATCCAGGGCACGCCGCTCGCGTACTACTACGCCAAGATCGACCCCATCACCGGCGGCTCGACGCACCCCATGGCCGCGGCGATGAACCAGGTCGGCTACGACGCCGCCGCGCTCGGCAACCACGAGTACAACTACGGCCTCGACACGTTGCGCGCCTTCGAGAAGCAGCTGAACTTCCCGCTCCTGTCGGCGAACTCCGTCGACTGGAACACCGGCGCCCCGGTCTTCAAGCCGTGGGTCATCAAGACGGTCAAGCTGCCCGACACCAAGGTGATCAAGGTCGGCATCCTCGGCCTCGTGACGCCCGGCGTCGCGATCTGGGACAAGGCCAACGTCGAGGGCAAGGTGAAGTTCCCCGGCATCATCGAGCAGGCGAAGGTCATGGTGCCCCGCCTCAAGGCCGCCGGCGCCGACATCGTCATCGTCGCGTGCCACTCAGGCGACAACGGCAAGTCGTCGTGGGGCGACGCGCTGCCCTACGTCGAGAACGCGAGCGCGCTGCTCGCCGAGCAGGTCCCCGGCATCGACGCCGTCCTCGTCGGCCACGCGCACCTCGAGATCCCGCAGCGCTACGTCACGAACGCGCAGACCGGCAAGAAGGTCCTCCTCTCCGAGCCCTACTACTGGGGCATGCGCGTGACGCGGATGTCGATCGACGTCCAGAAGGTGCGCGGCCAGTGGCAGGTCGTCCACTCCGAGGCGACGCTCTACAACTCCAACGTCGCGCCCGAGGACCCCGCTGTGACCGGCGCCGTCGCAGCCGCCCACCAGAAGGTGCTGACCTACGTCAACGGCGTCATCGGGACGTGCACGCAGGCCATGTCGGCGTCCACGTCGCGCTACGAGGACACCGCCGCGATCGACTTCATCAACTACGTCCAGGCCGACGCGGTCAAGAAGGCGCTCGCGGGCACGCCCGAGGCGTCCCTGCCGGTCCTGTCGATCGCCGCGCCGTTCAACAAGCTCGCCGCGATCCCGGCCGGCGACGTGACGATCCGCGACGTGGCGGGCCTCTACATCTACGACAACACCCTCCTCGGCATCGTCCTCACCGGAGCCCAGGTCAAGGCGTACCTCGAGAAGAGCGCGGAGTACTTCAAGCCCTGCACGACGACGGGCCCGGTCGCCGCCGACACGATCACCAACGCCAACGCGACCCCCGACTACAACTACGACGTCATGGGCGGGCTCGACGCGGACCTCACCTACGACATCGACCTCGCCAAGGCGGTCGGCTCGCGGATCGTGAACCTCGCGTATGCCGGCAGCCCGGTGGCGCCGGACGCGCGCTTCGTCGTCGCGATCAACAACTACCGCCAGTCGGGAGGCGGCAACTTCCCGGGCGTCGTGGCCGCCCCGGTCGTCTACAACCGTCAGATCGAGATCCGCCAGCTGCTCATCGACTGGGCGACCGCCAACAAGGTCATCGACCCGGCGGCCTTCTCGAGCGTCGACTGGAAGCTCGTCAGCAACGGGAGCCCGATCACCGTCACGCCCTGACGTCGCGGGCCCGGCCGGGATGCCCCGGCCGGGCCGGTGCCGTCGTCGGTTATCCGGTGGAGGCCGGGCCCACGGGCCGGTTGGATGAGCGGATGCGTGCGTTCGAGGAGCTCGTGGACGAGGCGGTCGACGCCGACGTGACCGGCTGGGGGTTCGGCTGGCTCGACGGCCGAGCCACCGAGGAGCGGCCGGTCTGGGGCTACGCCCGGCTCCTCGCCGCTCGGCTGTCGAGGGCCACGGTTGCCCTGGACCTCGACACCGGCGGTGGCGAGATCGTCGCGCAGGTGCCGGTGCTGCCGGAGCGGATGGTCGTCACCGAGGGCTGGGCGCCCAACATGGAGCGGGCGCGCGCCCTGCTCGGGCCCCGCGGCGTCGAGGTCGTGCCCGTCACGCCGGGTGACCCGCTGCCCTTCCCGGACGCGACCTTCGACCTCGTGACGAGCCGCCACCCGGTGCGGCCGGCCTGGGACGAGATCGCGCGGGTGCTCGTCGACGGCGGCACCTACCTCGCCCAGCACGTCGGCCCGGCCTCGGCGTTCGAGCTCATCGAGCAGTTCCTCGGCCCGCTCCCGCGGGAGCGGCTGGGTCGCGACCCGGAGGCCGAGGGCCGGGAGGCTCGCGCGGCGGGCCTCGACGTCGTCGACCTGAAGACCGCGCGGTGCCGGATGGAGCTGTACGACGTGGGCGCCGTCGTGTGGCTCCTGCGTCGGTGCGTCTGGTGGGTCCCGGACTTCACCGTCGAGACCTACCGCGAGACCCTCGAACGTCTCGACGCCGGGATGCGGGCGGGCCGGCCGTTCGTCGCCCACTCGACGCGACACCTCGTCGAGGCGCGCCGGCGCTGACCCGTGCCGGCGGCTGCCCCGTCCGCTCGGGGGGCGTCCCGCCGCCTGGGAGTTCAGCGGGACGCCCCGTCCCGGCCGACCGGTTGGTGGGACGTCGGCACGGCAGAGGCGTACCCGCCGGGACAGGGGAGCACCGACGGGTACGCATCTCCATTCTCGCGGATCGAAGGCCGCTGCGTGCACGGTTTCGACGGGATCACGTCATGATCTGGGCGCTCGATCGTCTACCAGTCGACGGGACACGACCCCTGTGCCGTCCGGGGCCTCGGGCCGCCCGTGGAGGAGCGCCCGAGGCCCTGCTCCGTCGCGTCAGGCGCCGACGAGGACCTGGTAGCCCCAGGCCGGCAGGGTGTACTGCTGGCCCTGCGCCAGCTCGAGGGTCTCGCCGCTGAAGGCGTCACGCCACGAGCCCGCCTGCGGGCCGTCGCCGAGCGTCACGGTCCGGTCCTCGTCGCTGAAGTTGAACGCCCCGAAGACCCGGTCGTCGCCGACGGCTCGCACGAAGCTCAGCACCGCCGCCTCGGCCGAGTTGGGGACGCGCACCATGCGCCCGCCCGCGGCGCCGTTCCACAGCGCGGGGTGCGCCTTCTTGAGGGCGAAGAGCTGCCGGTAGAGCTCGCCCTGCTCGTCCTCGCGCCACTCGATCTCGTCCTTGTCGAAGAAGATGAGCCGCTTGTCGCTGCCCGCCTCCTGCCCGTTGTAGACGAGCGGCATGCCCTCGCTGACGACGGACAGGACGATCGCCGGAAGGAGGGCGTCGCCGAACTGCTCGTACTCGGTGCCTTCCCACGCGTTCTTGTCGTGGTTGCTGACGAAGAGCATCCGGTAGGCGTCGCGCTGGTAGAAGCGGTCGTTCCACGCGTAGTAGACCTTGAGGGCCTCGACGTCGGCCTTGCCGTGGGCGATCTTGTGGAGCGTCTCGTTCCAGCTCCAGCCGTACGTCATGTCGAAGGCGCGGACGTGCAGGTCGCGCGACTCCCACTCGGCGAGCATGAAGACCGGCTTGATCTCGTCGAGCTCGCGGCGGACGTTGTCCCAGAAGTCGACGGGCACGAATCCGGCCACGTCGCAACGGAACCCGTCGACATCGACGTCGCGCACCCAGAACTTCATCGCCTCGGTCATGTAGCGACGCAGGTCGGGGTTGTCGTAGTCGAGGTCGATGATGTCGTCCCAGTCCCACCAGGGCGTGGGGCGCAGGTCGCCCTTCCAGTCACGGGCGTACCAGTCTGGGTGCTCCTCGACGAGCGGGTTGTCCCACGCGGTGTGGTTGGCGACCCAGTCGAGGATGACGCGCAGACCGAGACCGTGGGCCGTGTCGACGAAGTGGCGCAGGTCCTCCAGCGTGCCGAACTCCGGGTTGACGCCGAGGTAGTCCTTGACGGCGTACGGGCTGCCGAGCACGCCCTTGCGGTTCAGCTCCCCGATCGGGTGCACCGGCATGAGCCACACGATGTCGATGCCGAGGTCGCGGATGCGGGGCAGGTGCGCCTCGGCGGCCCGGAACGTGCCCTCGGGCGTGAGGTGGCGCTGGTTGATCTGGTAGATCGTCGCGCTGTGGCTCCACTCCGGGTGGGTCAGCTCGACGTCGGGCCGCGGTGCGTAGGGGTTGGCGGTCACGGGTGGCTCCTGGTCCGGCTCGGTGGGATGAGTGGTGCGGTGGGTCGTTCCGGTGCTGCAGGGTGTGCGAGCCTCGCACGTCAGGACGACGTGTCGAGGAGGTGCTCGACGAGCGGGATCGTGCGGTGGTCGAGGCGCGTGGCGAGCGAGATGACGGTCGAGGCCCGCGTCACGTGCGCGTCGTCGACGACGCGGTCGATGACCCGTTGGAGGTCGGCGTTGTCGCGACCCACGATGCGGATGAGCACGTCACCGGAGCCGGTGATCGTGTGCGCCTCGAGCACCTCGGGGATGGCAGCGAGGTGCTCGACGACAGGGGAGTGCCCACCGCGACCCTGCCGGATCTCGAGGGTGCAGAACGCCGTCACCGGGTAGCCGAGGGCGGCCGGGTCGACGTCCGGGGCCATCGAGCGGAGCACGCCGGTGCGCTGCAGCCGGTCCAGCCGGGCCTGCACGGTGCCGCGGGCCACGCCCAGCCGGCGAGAGGCGCCGAGCACGCCGATGCCCGGCTCGGTGAGCAGCAGGAGCAGGATGCGGCAGTCGAGCGCGTCGACCGGTGCGCGCACCGACGGTCCCGCTCCTGAGGTCATGGACAGAGTGTCCATCACCACACGGCATACGGGCAACACTTTGTGCACTGTGTTCAGCCGCGAAGGCTGCTGTTGCACACTTCGACGCTCTCGGTCACTCTCGCTCCATGACCGACACGATGCCGTCTCCGGCCGCCGACCTCACCGACCAGGAGCGCGAGGCCGACCTCGACCTCGACCAGCTCAAGCAGCTCGTCGGTCTCGTCGAGTACGACGAGAACACCGACGTCTTCCCCGTCACCGGATGGGACGCGATCGTCTTCGTCGCCGGCAACGCCACGCAGAGCGCGCACTACTACCAGAGCGCCTGGGGCATGGAGCTCGTCGCCTACTCGGGTCCCGAGAACGGCAACCGCGACCACAAGGCGTTCGTCCTCAAGAGCGGCTCGATCCGCTTCGTCATCAAGGGCGCCGTCGACCCTGACAGCCCCCTCGCCGACCACCACCGCCGCCACGGCGACGGCGTCGTCGACATCGCCCTCGAGGTGCCCGACGTCGACAAGTGCGTCGCCCAGGCCGTCAAGGCCGGTGCGACGGTCCTCGAGCAGCCCACCGACCACACCGACGAGCACGGCACGGTGCGCACCGCCGCCATCGCGACCTACGGCGAGACCCGCCACACCCTCGTCCAGCGTGCCGTGAACGGGCAGACGTATGCCGGCCCGTACCTTCCCGGCTACGTCCCGACCGCGTCGTCGATCGTCCGCCGCGAGGGCCAGCCCAAGCGTCTCTTCCAGGCCCTCGACCACATCGTCGGCAACGTCGAGCTCGGCCACATGGACGAGTGGGTCTCCTTCTACAACCGCGTCATGGGCTTCGTGAACATGGCCGAGTTCATCGGTGACGACATCGCCACCGACTACTCCGCGCTCATGAGCAAGGTCGTCGCCAACGGCAACCACCGCGTCAAGTTCCCGCTCAACGAGCCGGCCATCGCGAAGAAGAAGAGCCAGATCGACGAGTACCTCGAGTTCTACCGCGGCGCCGGCGCGCAGCACCTCGCCGTCGCGACGAACGACATCCTCGCCTCGGTGGATGCCCTGCGCGCCAACGGTGTCGAGTTCCTCGACACCCCTGACTCGTACTACGAGGACGCCGAGCTGCGCGAGCGCATCGGCAACGTCCGGGTGCCGATCGAGGAGCTGCAGAAGCGCAAGATCCTCGTCGACCGCGACGAGGACGGCTACCTCCTGCAGATCTTCACCAAGCCGCTCGGCGACCGCCCGACGGTCTTCTTCGAGCTCATCGAGCGGCACGGTTCGCTCGGGTTCGGCAAGGGCAACTTCAAGGCGCTCTTCGAGGCGATCGAGCGCGAGCAGGACAAGCGCGGCAACCTCTGAGTCGCACCGACGTGACCCTCGGCCCCGGTCCGGTCCCTGCCTTCGGGCGGGAACGGGCCGGGGCCGAGGCGCACCCGCCACCAGTCGGGGCGCCGCTGGTCTGGGAACGCCGATGCCGTGGCACAGTTGGGGCATGAGCCAGCAGCCCTCCGGGTGGTACGACGACCCCAGCAACACCGACATGCTCCGTTACTGGGACGGCGTGTCGTGGACCAACCACACCGCCCCGAAGAAGTCGCCGACCATCGCGCAGAGCACCATCGGCCTGCCGCACCAGAGCCCGCAGAGCCCGCAGGGACAGGTCCCGCCGGACCGCACCGGCGTCCCGACGCCGACGACACCGATGCCGCAGGGCAGCGGCTGGCAGACCCAGTCACCGGCGCAGCAGAGCTACTACCAGCAGGCCCCCGCCAACACGCAGTGGATGCACAACATCAAGACCACCGCCGACGGGGTGCCCCTCGCCCCGTGGGGCAAGCGTTTTGCGGCGTGGGTCGTCGACGGGCTCATCCTCGCCGTCGTCGGCGGGATCATCTCGTGGTTCGCGACGCCTCGACTGTCCGAGCTCTTCTCCCAGATGGTGACCGCCGCCCAGGCCGGCGACCAGGCGCGCCTCGTCGAGATCCAGAACGAGCTCACCGGACCCGCAGTGCAGTTCTCGCTCTTCCTGTGGCTCGTGGCGACGGCCTACTGCCTCGTGTTCTGGACGACGATCGCTCAGACCCCCGGCAAGATGGCGCTCGGCATCAGCGTCCGCCGTGCCGCCGAGCCCGGCCCGCTGCCGCTGGGCACCGCAGTCATGCGTCGCCTCGTCCCGCTGGCCGGTCAGTTCGTCCCCTTCCTGTCCCTGCTCGACGGCCTCTGGCCGCTGTGGGACGACAAGCGCCAGGCCCTGCACGACAAGGTCGCGAGCACCCAGGTCGTCGAGGGGAAGCAGCCGCGCAAGCAGGGCTGATGCCCTGACGGCTCGGCCGGCGGCGTAACTCCCTTGCGCCGTCGTCGGTGGTCGGCGCGACAATGGAGACTGCGCGGGTAGTCCCGCGCCCACGGCGCCGATGCCGTCGCGCACCCCTCGTCCCCCGGAGTCATCGTGTCTGCTCCCAGCGCCACCAGCCAGCCCAGCTACCCCGACAAGATCGACGGGCCGGTCCTCAAGATCGCCGGCGTCGTCGTGCTCGGGGCGATCATGTCGATCCTCGACATCACCGTCGTCAACATCGCCCTGCCGACCTTCCAGACGGTCTTCGCCGAGAGCCCCGAGCAGCCGTTGCCCTACTCCACCGTCGCGTGGACGGTGACGGCCTACACCCTCGCGCTCGCGACGGTCATCCCGCTCACGGGCTGGGCCGCCGACCGGTTCGGCACGAAGCGGCTCTACGTCCTCGCCGTCGCGCTCTTCACCGCCGGCTCGGCCCTGTGTGCCACCGCCGGGTCGATCGAGTTCCTCATCGGCTTCCGCGTGCTGCAGGGACTCGGCGGGGGCATGCTCATGCCGCTCGGCATGACGATCATGACGCGCGCCGCCGGCCCGGCCCGGATGGGCCGGCTGATGGCGATCCTCGGTGTCCCGATGCTGCTCGGCCCGATCTTCGGACCCATCCTCGGTGGCTGGCTCATCGAGGTCGCGAGCTGGCACTGGATCTTCCTCATCAACGTCCCGATCGGCATCGTCGCGGCGCTCTACGCCCTGTGGGCCCTGCCGTCCGATGCCCCTGAGCCCTCCGAGTCCTTCGACGTCGTCGGCATGCTGCTCATGTCGCCCGGCCTGGCGCTCTTCCTCTACGGCATCAGCTCGATCCCCGGCGAGGGCACGATCATCTCCACGAAGGTGCTCGTCCCGCTCTGCATCGGGCTCGTCATGCTCGTCACCTTCGTCTTCTACAGCTTCCGGCCCGAGCACCCGCTGCTCGACCTGCGGCTCTTCCGCAACCGCCGCCTCAGCGTCGCGACGATCACGATGTTCCTCTTCGCCGCGGCCTTCTTCGGTGGCCTGCTGCTCGTGCCGACCTACCTCCAGCAGGTGCGGGGACTCGACACGCTCCACGCGGCGTTCCTCATGGTGCCCCAGGGCCTCGGCGCGATGGTGACGATGCCGATCGCGGGCGCCCTCTCGGACCGCATCCCGGTGGGCCGCATCGTGCCCTTCGGGCTGCTGGCCATCACGGGCGGGATGTTCGCGCTGACTCAGGTGGGTGTCGACACCCCGTACTGGGGCTTCATGGTCCCGGTGCTCTTCGTCATGGGTCTCGGCATGGGCGGCACGATGATGCCGCTCATGACCTCGGCGCTCAAGACGCTGCAGAGCCACCAGGTGGCGCGTGGCTCGACGCTGCTCAACATCACCCAGCAGATCGCGAGCTCGGTCGGTGTCGCCGTCATCTCCGTGGTCTTCACGAACTACCTCAGTGCCTCGGCGCTGGCCGGCCCGGCCATCGCGGCGCTGCACGACCCGACCCTCGTCGACGACGTCGGCGGGCCGGCCGCGGTGCAACAGGGCCTGGCCGAGGCCGCCGACGCGTTCGGAGCCACCTTCCTCGTCGCTGCGATCCTCGTGGCGCTGACGCTGATCCCGGCGTCGTTCCTGCCCCGCAAGCACGAGGAGTCGCACTTCCTCGACGACCAGGCCGAGGCGGCGCCGGTCGTCATCCACTGAGGCCGGCCCCCAGAGCCCTCAGCGGGCGGGTCGTATGGTGCCGGTGACCTCGCCGAGGCCGATGCGCGAGCCGTCCGGTCCCGGCGCCCAGGCCGTCATGGTGACCGTGTCGCCGTCCTCGAGGAAGCCGCGGGTCGTGCCGTCGGCGAGCGTCAGCGGCTCCGTGCCGTTCCACGTCAGCTCGAGCAGGCTGCCCCGGGTGTCGCGCGTCGGGCCGCTGATCGTGCCCGAGCCGAAGAGGTCGCCGTCACGCAGGGAGGCGCCGTTGACGGTGAGGTGCGCGAGCATCTGTGCCGGCGACCAGTACATCCCGGCGTGCTCGGGGCGCGAGACGACCGTGCCGTTGAGGCTGACCTCGACGTGCACGTCGAGGCCGAAGGCGTCACCGCGCAGATACGGCAGCAGCTCCGGATCAGACTGTCCCGGAAGGGGAACGCGGGCCGCGGTCAACGCCTCGAGCGGGGTGACCCACGCGGAGACCGACGTGGCGAAGGACTTGCCGAGGAACGGGCCCAGCGGCACGTACTCCCAGGCCTGGATGTCGCGGGCGCTCCAGTCGTTGAGGACGACGACGCCGAAGAGGTGGTCGGGCGCGTCGTCGACCGAGACCCGTGACCCGAGAGCGGTCGCGCCGCCGACGACGTAGCCGAGCTCCGCCTCGATGTCGAGGCGGATGCTCGGGCCGAACACGGGGGTGGGGTCGTTCGGGCCCCTGCGTTGGCCCGTCGGGCGGACGACGTCGGTGCCCGACACGACGACGGTGCCGGCGCGGCCGTGGTAGCCGATGGGCAGGTGCTTCCAGTTGGGTGGGAGCGCGGCGTTGTCCGGGCGGAAGATCTGGCCGACGTTGCTCGCGTGGTCCTCGCTCGCATAGAAGTCGACGTAGTCGGCGACGTCGACGGGCAGGTGGAGCGTGACCTCCTCCACGGGGTGCAGGTGCGGCGAGACGCCGTCGCGGTGCACCTCGTCGCGGAGCACCTCGGTCAGCCACTCCCGGGCGACGGTCCACGCCGGGCGGCCGAGGGCGAGGAAGGCGTTGAGGCTCGGCGTCTGCCAGGCCGTCGCGAGATCGGGTCCGTCACCCACGAGCCCGGCGTCGCGGCCGATCGCCGCTACCGCGCCGGCATCGAGCACGAGGTCACCGATGCGCACCCCGACGCGCCGGTCCGGGTCGCCGGCCGTGCTGAAGACGCCGTAGGGAAGGGTGTCGATGCCGAAGGGGTGGTCGGCGGGGACGTCGAGCCAGGTGCTCGGCCGGGTGGGCGGCGTCATGCGTGGGACTCCTCGGTGGTGATCAGCCCGAGTGCCTCGAGCTCGGTCAGGGGGTCGAGCACGCCGCAGCAGCCGTAGGCGGTGAAGCTCTCGCGGACCTGCTCCGCGTCCTCCGTGGGCAGGCTCGAGACAGCAGTGACGAGCACCTCGGCGTGGTGACGAGCGAGGATGCCGGCCAGGTCGTGCGCCTCGGCACCGCCCAGCGCCTCGTGCGTCGCGAGCAGGACGTTGAGCAGCCCGTGCATCGGCTCGCCGCCGTGGTTGCCCCGGACCGCGTGGTGCAGGCCTCCGGTCAGCTTGAACGGGAGGCCGTGCAGCACGACGGCGTCGAGGAAGCCGCCGAGCGTCGCCTCGTCGGGCCACGGCCACGTCGGGGTCGACCCGGTGCGGAACTTCGCCGTCACGTCGTGCTCCTCGTCGACGGCGGCAGCGATGTCGTCGAGGCCGCGAGCCTGGTCGTCCCCGAGGCCCACCTCGACGACGACAGGGATCTCGGCGTCGAGGACCTGCCGCCATTCGGGTGACCACCCGAGCTCGGCTGCCGTGACGAGCACCCGCTCGTCGTCGCGCAGCGAGGCGAGCGCGTCGACGAGGGGCCGCGCCGGGCTGCCGGGGCGCACGACGAGGCTGACCTCGAGCGGTGCCTGGGCGGTGCGGGGGTCCGTGGCGGCGAAGGCTGCGAGCTCGCCCGCCGACGCGGCGGGGACGAGCAGCGGCCCGATGTGGACGGCATACGGACCCGCGCGTCGGTCGAGGTGCTCGCGCACGGCCACGTCGAGCGGGGCCAGCCCTGGCGGGAAGACCGCGGCGTCGTCGACGAGGCGGTCGAAGAGGGGCGCGAACGGCGTCCTTGACATGACCGGGAGCGTACTCCACTGTTGCAATAGCGATACACCAGCGTCCGCTCATCGGACGCGCTCGACGGAGAGGCCCTCGCCCATGGCGCACTACCAGTCGGTCGGCAGCATCCCGCCCAAGCGGCACACCCAGCACCGCCGACCCGGCGCCGGGAGCGCCCCGGGCGAGCTCTACTACGAGGAGCTGATGGGCGAGGAGGGCTTCAGCTCCGACAGCTCGCTGCTCTACCACCGCAACATCCCCTCGACGACGGTCGGCTCCGCCGTCTGGGAGGTGCCTGACCAGTCGACGACGCCGAACCACCCGCTGACACCTCGGCACCTCAAGCTCCATGACCTCTTCGACGCCGCGTCCGTCGAGGGCACCGACGTCGTCACGGGGCGCCGCCTCGTCCTCGGCAACGGCGACGTGCGCATCTCGTATGCCGTTGCCGGCGCGCCGAGCCCGTGGTACCGCAACGGGATCGGCGACGAGTGCGTCTACGTCGAGCGCGGCCGGGCTCGCGTCGAGACGGTCTTCGGCGCCTTCGACGTCGCCGAGGGCGACTACGTCATCATCCCCAGGGCGACGACGCACCGATGGCTCCCAGAGGTCTCCGGCGACGAGCCGCTGCGGGCGTACTGCATCGAGGCGAACAGCCACATCGCGCCGCCCAAGCGCTACCTCAGCAAGTACGGCCAGCTCCTCGAGCACGCCCCCTACTGCGAGCGCGACCTGCGCCAGCCCGAGGGTCCGCTGCTCGCCCAGGACGTCGGCGCGAGCCCCGACGAGGAGACCGACGTCTACATCAAGCACCGCGGCAACGGCCCGGGTGGCGTCGTCGGCACGATCCACACGCTGCCGTTCCACCCGCTCGACGTCGTCGGCTGGGACGGCTGCCTCTACCCCTACGTCTTCAACGTGCGCGACTTCGAGCCGATCACCGGCCGCGTCCACCAGCCGCCGCCCGTGCACCAGGTCTTCGAGGGCTGGAACTTCGTCATCTGCAACTTCGTGCCCCGCAAGGTCGACTACCACCCGCTCGCGATCCCCGTTCCCTACTACCACTCGAACGTCGACAGCGACGAGATCATGTTCTACGTCGACGGCGACTACGAGGCCCGCAAGGGATCGGGCATCGGCAAGGGGTCGGTCTCGGTGCACCCGGGCGGCCACCCGCACGGCCCGCAGCCCGGTGCGACCGAGGGCTCGATCGGCGTCGAGAGCTTCGACGAGCTCGCCGTCATGGTCGACACGTTCCGTCCGCTCGAGCTCGGTGAGGGCGGTGTGGCCGTCGACGACGGCCTCTACGCGATGTCGTGGTCCAAGGGGGCCGGCCACGCGAGGACGCCCGGCGGCGCCCATTCCGAGGGCTGACCGCGTGCCCGGTCCGGCCGCCCCTCGAGGTGAGTCCTCCCAGACCCTCGACCGCGGTATCCGCGTCCTCGAGACGCTGGCGGGCACCGAGGGGTCGGCCGGTCTGACGATCACCGAGCTCGCGGCAGGCCTCGGCGTCGGACGGCCGGTCGTCTACCGCCTCGTGACGACCCTCGAGGACCACCACCTCGTCTCCCGGGCATCCGACGGGCGGGTGCGTCTCGCGCTGGGGATCAGCCGACTCGCCTCGGCCGTGACTCCCGTCGTGCGCAGCGAGGCCCGGCCCGTGCTGCGCGAGCTCGCCGACGCCGTGGGGGCGACGGCACACCTGACCATCGCCGAAGGCGACGAGGCCCTGGCTCTCGTCGTCGTCGAGCCGTCGTGGACCGACGTCCACGTCGCCTACCGCTCCGGCGCCCGGCACCGGCTCGACCAGGGCGCTGCGGGACGGGCGATCCTCGCGGGCCGGACGGGGGAGCGCGGCGTCGTCGGCACCGACGGGGAGCTGCAGGCGGGGGCGCACGGGCTCGCGGTGTCGCTGTCGACCCGCACCGACCCGGCACCGGGTGGCGTCGAGGCCTCGGTCGGTGTCGTCTCGCTCGAGCCGCTCGACGTGCGCACCGTGGGTCCGCGGCTCGAGCACGCCGCCCGCACCCTCCGAGCCGTCCTCCGCTGACCCCCTCACCCTCCTCCCGTCGAGTGAGCGCTCAGCCCCAGTCGAGTGAGAGCGAATTCCCTTGTGAACCAACGCAGATGGGACGTGGCGCTCACTCGAGTGGGAGGGGCGGGGTCAGCCGCCGACCCGTGGTGTGCCGAGCAGCCGGATACCCTCCTCGCGCAGCTCTGCGAGGGCCGCGTCGGTCGTAGACCTGGAGACTCCCGCGGTGAGGTCGAGCAGCACGGTGGTCTCGAAGCCCTCACGCTGCGCGTCGGCCGCGGTGGCCCGCACGCAGTGGTCGGTGGCGATGCCGACGACGTCGACGCGGGAGACGCCGCGCTCGGTGAGCCATGCGGCAAGGGTGCTGTGCTGGTCGTCGACCGACCGTCCCTCGAATCCGCTGTAGGCAGCGGCATGCTCGCCCTTGCGGAAGACCGCCTCGACGTGACCCAGGGCGCCGGCGAGCCTCGGGTGGAACTCGGCACCCTCGCTGCCTGCGACGCAGTGCACCGGCCACGAGTCGACGAAGTCGGGGGTCGACGAGAAGTGCGGTCCTGGGTCGACGTGCCAGTCGGCGGTCACGACGACGTGGTCGTAGTCCGCGGCGTGCCGGCCCACGTGCTCGCTCACCTCGCGGGCGACGTCGGCACCGCCGGTGACGGCGAGGGACCCGCCCTCGCAGAAGTCGTTCTGGACGTCGACGATGATCAGCGCCCGTGCGCCGTCGGCATGCGTGGGTCCGGCCATGGCTCAGTCCTTCTCGAAGACGGTGGGGATCACGGGCTCGCCTCGCGACAGCTGGGCCGCCGCCCGGGGCAGCTCCGCGCGCGAGGCCTCGTGGCGGGCGCGGGCCTCGTGGATGTCCTGGTGGTCGACGACCTCGCCGGCGCGGACGAGGTCGATCATGAGCCGGCGGTCGTTGCCGTCGTCGCGCGGCTGCTCACCGATGCCGATGACCTCGGCCTGCGCGATCCCGTCGTCGCGAAGGCGCCGCATGGCCCACTTGCGACCCCCGACCGACGTCTTGTCCTTGCTCTTCTTCTCGACGCCCTGCATCTGCCCGGACGCGTCCTCGCGCTGGACGAGCTTGTAGACCATGGATGCCGTGGGGGCCCCGGAGCCGGTCACGAGGGCCGTGCCGACGCCGTAGCCGCTGACGGGTCCGGCAGCCAGGCCCGCGATGGCGTACTCGTCCAGGTCGGAGGTGACGATGATCCGGGTGTCGGTGTTGCCCGCCGCGTCGAGCTGGGCGCGCACCTCGGTGGCCAGGATGAGCAGGTCGCCCGAGTCGAGCCGGACCGCCCCCAGGCCGGGCCCGGCGATCTCCATGGCGAGAGCGACGGCCGTCCGCACGTCGTAGGTGTCGACGAGGAGGGTCGTGCCCTTGCCGAGCGACTCGACCTGCGCGGTGAAGGCCTCCTTCTCCGAGTCGTAGAGGAGGGTGAAGGCGTGCGCGGCCGTGCCCGTCGTGGGCACGCCGTAGCGACGCCCGGCCTCGAGGTTGCTCGTCGCGTCGAACCCGGCGACGTAGGCCGCGCGAGCGGCCGCGACGGCCGACTCCTCGTGGGTGCGTCGTGAGCCCATCTCGATGCAGGGCCTGCCCACGGCGGCGGTCGTCATGCGCGAGGCAGCGGACGCGATCGCCGTGTCGTGGTTGAGGATCGAGAGCACGAGAGTCTCGAGGATGACGCCCTCGGCGAAGGTGGACTCGACGACGAGCACCGGTGACTGCGGGAAGTAGCACTCGCCCTCGGCGTAGCCGCTGACGTCCCCGGAGAAGCGGTAGTCGGCGAGCCAGTCGACGGTGGCCCGGTCGACGACCTTGCGGTCGGAGAGGAAGCGCAGCTCGTCGTCGCCGAAGCGGAACTGCTCGAGCGCCTCGAGCACCCGGCCCGTTCCCGCGATGACCCCGTAGCGGCGGCCGTCGGGCAGCCGGCGGGCGAACGCCTCGAAGACGCAGCGCCGGTGCGCCTCGCCCGAGGCGAGGGCGGCCTGGAGCATCGTCAGCTCGTAGTGGTCGGTCAGCAGCGCCGTGCTCGCGGCGCGAGGGCTCGTCGGGCTCACGTGCCCACCCTAGGTGTCGCGGGCCTCGGGGACCGTCTGCCCCGCGCCCTCGGTGGACCTAGGGTGGCCCTGTGACCGCAGCCACCCTCTCCCTCGCTCCCGCCGAGCAGGAGGTGACCTCCACGGACGAGGTCGTCGCACCCGACGTGCCGTGGGTGACGATCGTCTGGAACGACCCCGTCAACCTCATGACGTACGTGACGTGGGTCTTCGAGACCTACTTCGGCTACGCCCGTCCGAAGGCGGAGAAGCTGATGATGGACGTGCACGTCAAGGGCCGTGCGGTCGTCTCCAACGGCCCCCGCGAGTCGATGGAGCGCGACGCGGAGGCGCTGCAGGGCTACGGTCTCTGGGCCACGTTCGAGAAGGACAGCTGATGGCCCGCGCCTTCCTGCGCGAGCAGGACCACTACGTCGCGCTCCTCGAGTCCACCGAGCGCACGGTGCTCCTCGGGCTCATGCAGCAGACGCGCCTGCTGCTCTCGCCCGAGATCGAGCCGACGGGTGACGCGTTCGACGACCTCGTGGCGTCCATGGGCCTGTCGCTGAGCGCAGCCGACCAGCAGACCGACTCGGCGTCGCTCGACGACCGCGACCCGGCTCTCGACCGGCTCCTGCCGACGGCCCATCGCGGTGACGACGAGATCGCGGCCGAGTTCCGTCGCCTCACCGAGGAGGGCCTGCGCCAGCGCAAGAGCGGCAACCTCGACGTCGCGCTCGCGTGCGTCGACGGGGCCGTCGGCAACCGGGTCGTGCTCGACGAGGCGCAGGCGCCGGCCTTCCTCATGGCGCTCACCGACGTGCGCCTGCTGCTCGGGGAACGCATGGGCATGCGCACCGAGGAGGACGCCGAGGCGCTGCACGCCGCGATGGACGACATCGACGACGACGACCCGCTCGGCTACGCGATGGCGTGGTACGACTTCCTCACCTGGCTTCAGGAGACCCTCACCCACGCGCTCATGGGAACCGACCTGCGTGACGCCGTGGCGGCATACGACGACGACGACGTCGAGGACGACCTCGAGGAGGACGTCGACGACGACGAAGGCCGGCGCCCGGACGGCACGGTGTGACGCACCCGACGCCATGTCGCCGGGCCGGAGTCGGTGCCGGCACCTAGGCTCGTCACGTGGACGTCACGATCGTCGGGTGCTCGGGATCCTTCGCGGGTCCACGCTCGCCCGCCTCGTCCTACCTCGTCCGCACCGAGCACGAGGGTCGCACGTGGAGCATCGTGCTCGACCTCGGCAACGGCGCCCTCGGCGCCCTGCAGCGCCACATCGAGCCGTATGCCGTCGACGCGGTGCTGCTCAGCCACCTGCACGTCGACCACTGCATCGACATGTGCGGGCTCTACGTCATGATGCGCTACCTCCCCGGCGGTCCCGGGCGCGCGACGATGCCGGTCTGGGGGCCCGCGGGCACCGGAGTGCACCTCGCCCGCGCCTACGGCGGTGGCGAGGCCGAGGGCGTCCTGTCCGTCTTCGACTTCCACGATCTGCGCCACCGCGAGCCGGTGACGGTCGGGCCGTTCACGATCACGCCGGTGCACGTCAACCACCCGGTCGAGGCCTACGGCTTCCGGGTCGAGGCCGACGGTCGTGTGCTCGCCTACACCGGCGACACCGACACGTGCGACCAGCTCGACGAGCTCATGACGGGCGCCGACCTCGTGCTCGCCGACTCGGCCTTCGTCGAGGGCCGCGACACGGTGCCCGACATCCACCTCTCGGGTCGCCGCGCCGCCGAGGCGGCCGTCCGGGCCGGGGGAGTGCGTCGCCTCATGCTGACCCACATCCCGGCCTGGAACGACGCCGAGGTGTGTCGGGCGGAGGCTGCCGCGGTGTGGCCGGGCTGCGTCGAGCTCGCCGAGCCGGACGCCACCTACCGCCTCTGACGGATCCGGCCGCGGGTGACGGCCCCCGAAGCCGGGTATGGACCGTGACGGTGCGTCGCGCGCCCGGCAGTCGCCGGACGTCCGCCGACGACCGGAACGACCGAACCAAGGAGGCACCGTTGCAGCAGCGAACCATCGGATCGAGGAAGGTCAGCGCGATCGGTCTCGGCGGCATGCCGATGTCCATCGAGGGGCGGCCCGACGAGGACCGCTCGATCCGGACCATCCACGCCGCGCTCGACGCCGGCGTGACCCTCATCGACACGGCCGACGCCTACCACCGTGACGCCGGCGAGGTGGGCCACAACGAGTCTCTCATCGCCAAGGCGCTCTCGTCGTGGTCCGGCAGCGCGGCTGACGTCCTCGTCGCCACGAAGGGTGGGCACCTGCGCCCGGGGGACGGGTCCTGGACCCAGAACGGCCGCCCCGACCACCTCAAGGAGGCCGCCAAGGCCTCGCTCCAGCGGCTCGGCGGCGAGGCCATCGGGCTCTACCAGTTCCACCGGCCCGACCCCGACGTGCCGTATGCCGAGTCCGTCGGTGCGCTCGTGGACCTGCTCGACGACGGCGTCATCGAGATGGCCGGCATCTCCAACGTCGACCCGGCCCAGATCCGCGAGGCGCAGGACGTGCTCGGCGGCCGCCTCGTGTCGGTGCAGAACCAGTTCTCGCCGGCCTTCCGCAGCAGCCGCGCGGAGCTCGACCTGTGCGCCGAGCTCGGCATCGCCTTCCTGCCGTGGAGCCCGCTGGGCGGCATCAGCAGGGCTGGTGACCTCGGGAGCCGGCACGACGCGTTCGCGGAGGTGGCGAAGGCCCACGACGTGAGCCCGCAGCGGGTGGCCCTCGCATGGGAGCTGGCGCTCGCGCCGACCGTCGTGCCCATCCCGGGCGCCTCCCGTCCGGAGAGCATCCAGGACTCGGTGCAGGCCGTCGACCTCGAGCTGTCGGCCGACGAGGTCGAGCGACTCTCGGCCGAGACGCTCGACTGATCGGCCCGTCATCGCGCCGCGGGGACGGGTCCTTACGGTTCACGAACGAGCCGTCCGGGCCCGTCCCCGCACCCGCGATTGAGGCCTAGCGTGGAGTCATGGCTAGCCTCGTGGGCATGACTGACCGACATGACGGCCGTGCCCCCGACCAGACCCGAGAGGTGCGGATCACCCGCAACTGGCTCGACCACGCGGAGGGCAGCGTCCTCGTCGAGTTCGGGCGCACGCGCGTGCTGTGCGCGGCGTCCTTCACGGAGGGCGTCCCGCGCTGGCTCAAGGGCAAGGGCACCGGATGGGTCACCGCCGAGTACGCCATGCTGCCCCGCGCCACCAACACCCGTTCCGACCGCGAGAGCGTCAAGGGCCGCATCGGCGGCCGCACCCACGAGATCAGCCGCCTCATCGGGCGCAGCCTGCGCGCTGTCATCGACACGAAGGCCCTGGGCGAGAACACCATCGTCCTCGACTGCGACGTGCTGCAGGCCGACGGTGGCACCCGCACCGCCGCCATCACCGGCGCGTACGTCGCCCTGGCCGACGCCGTCGAGCACGCCCGCTCCCAGGGCCTCATCGGCAAGAAGGCCCAGCCGCTGACCGGCTCGGTCGCAGCCGTCTCCGTCGGCATCGTCGAGGGCCGTGCCGTCCTCGACCTCGACTACCCCGAGGACTCGACCGCCGAGACCGACATGAACGTCGTCATGACCGGCGACGGCCGCTTCATCGAGGTCCAGGGCACTGCCGAGGGTGCGCCCTTCGACCGCGACCTGCTCGGCCAGCTGCTCGACCTCGCCACGAAGGGCTGCGCCGACCTCACCGACCGGCAGCACGCCGCCCTGGCCGGGGAGGTCGCCCCGTGACGCAGGTCGTCCTCGCCACGCGCAACGCCCACAAGCTCGAGGAGCTTCGCGAGATCCTCGCCGACGTCAGCGCCGACCTCGGGCTCGAGATCGTCGGTCTCGACGGCTTCCCCGACGCGCCGGACGTCGTCGAGGACGGCGTCACCTTCGAGCAGAACGCCATCCTCAAGGCTGCGTCCGCGGCCCACGTGACGGGCCTGCCCGCCCTCGCCGACGACTCCGGCCTGGCCGTCGACGTGCTCGGCGGCTCGCCCGGCATCTTCAGTGCCCGCTGGTCCGGTGGGGGCGGGGACCGCGCCAACCTCGAGCTGCTCCTCGCACAGCTCGGCGACGTCCGGGACGAGCACCGCGCCGCCGCCTTCGTCTGTGCCGCTGCCATCGTGCTGCCGGACGGACGCTCGGCCGCGGAGCTCGGGCGCTTCCCCGGCACCGTGGGCCGCGAGCCGCGGGGCACCAACGGCTTCGGCTACGACCCGATCTTCCTGCCATCCGACCAGCCGGACGGCAACGAACGCACACTGGCGGAGTACGACGCCGACGAGAAGAACCACGTCTCGCACCGGGCGCTCGCCTTCCGTGCACTCGTGCCACACCTGAAGGAGCACCTGAGGCCATGACCACCACCAGCCCGGCGACCCGTCCCGAGACCGCCCCACAGCAGCCGGCCCGTCCGCTCTGGTGGGGCGCCGTCGACGGGCTGGTGGCCGGGCTGCTCACGGTCGGGCTCGCGACGCTCGCCGCAGCGCTGCTGACGGCCGTCGGCCAGTCCTCGGGCCAGCCGGCCCCCATCGCGGCGGTCAGCGGGGCCTTCATCGACCGGACGCCGCCGTGGCTCAAGGACTATGCCATCGCGACCTTCGGCACCAACGACAAGCGGGCCCTGCTCGTCGGCACCGTCGTCGTGCTCGCCCTCGCCTGTGCCGCGGTCGGCGTGCTCGCGAGCCGCCACCTCGTCGCCGGCCTCGTCGTCTTCGCCGTCGTCGGGGTCGTCGGCGCGGCCGCGGTGCTCACCCGTCCGGGCGCCGGCCCGGCAGACGTCCTGCCGACGATCCTCGGCACCGCAGCCGGGATCTGGTTCCTCAGCCGCGCCTCGGCCCCCTCGTCCAGCGTGACGGGCGCTGCCGGTCCCGGCCGACGCTGGGTTATCGGGGGAGCGGTCGGCGCCGTCGCGGCATACGCCGGCAGCTACCTCGGGGGCGACTCGGCGGCCGCCACGGTCTCGCGCGACGCGCTCAAGAGCACGCCGCTCAAGGGCACGAAGCTCGCCATCCCCGCCGGCGCCGAGCTCAAGGTGCCGGGTCTGACGCCGTACATCGTCCCGAACGCCGACTTCTACCGCATCGACACGGCGATCGTCGTGCCGCGCATCGACGCCAACGACTGGAAGCTCAAGGTCACCGGCATGGTCGACCGTGAGGTCGAGATCGACTGGAAGACGTTGCAGGGCAAGCAGATGCAAGAGGCGCTGGTCACCCTGACGTGCGTCTCCAACGAGGTCGGGGGCGACCTCGTCGGCAACGCCGTCTGGACCGGCTGGCCCGTGCGCGAGCTCCTCGCAATGGCCGGCCCCAAGGCCGGTGCCGACATGGTGCTCCAGACGAGCATCGACGGCTTCACCGCCTCGACCCCGCTCGGCGCGCTCACCGACGACCGCAACGCCCTGCTCGCGATCCGGATGAACGGCGAGCCGCTGCCCTTCGAGCACGGCTTTCCCGTGCGTGTCGTCGTGCCGGGCCTCTACGGCTTCGTCTCGGCGACGAAGTGGGTCACCGAGCTCAAGGTGACGACGTATGCCGCCGACGTGGCCTACTGGACGCCGCGTGGCTGGTCGTCGACCGGACCGATCAAGACGGCCTCGCGCATCGACGTCCCCAAGGCCGGGGCGAGCGTCAAGGCCGGCACGGTCGCCGTCGCCGGGGTCGCGTGGGCGCAGCACACCGGCATCTCCAAGGTGGAGGTGCAGGTCGACCAGCAGCCCTGGACCGAGGCTCGCCTCGCCGCCGACGCGAGCATCGACACGTGGCGCCAGTGGGTCTACGAGTGGGACGCGACGCCGGGCAGCCACGACATCCGCGTGCGCGCCTACGACGCCAAGGGGCAGGTGCAGTCGCCGCTCGAGGAGCCGCCCGCACCCGACGGCGCCACCGGCATCCACGTCGTCAACGTCAGGGTGGAGTGACGCCGGGGGTCCCTGAGCCGACGACGGCCTCGGCCTCGATCTCGACGAGCAGGTCGGGGTCGATGAGGGCGGTCACCTGGACCATCGTCGAGGCCGGCCGCACGTCGGCGAAGACCTCGCCGTGCGCGCGACCCACCGACTCCCAGTCACGGATGTCGGTGACGAACATCCGGGTCCGCACGACGTCCGCGGGCGAGGCCCCGCACTCGGCGAGCGCCTCGACGACGATCTCGAGCGCGACCTTGGCCTGCGTGTACGCGTCGCCGGGCGCGACGACCCGGCCCTCGCGGATCGCCGTGGTCCCCGCCACGTGCACGGTGTCCCCGACGCGGACGGCCCGCGAGTAGCCGACGACGCCCTCCCACGGACCGCCCGTGCCGATGTTGCGCCTCATGAGCGCAGGCTAGTCCTGACCGGTGAGCGTGCGGGTGGGCTCGACAGGGACGCGGCCGGCAGGAGGAACCAGTGCCGGGCCACGCAGAGGACCCGTGCGTGCTCGACGGGCCCGTCGGTGCTCTCGAGCACCGTGCGCTCCGTCACCTCGGCGAGGGCTCCGCACTCCGGGCACGTCGTCGTGTCGAGCGCGGCCCCGACCGATGCGTTCGTCCTGTCCATGACGCACCTCCTCGTCCGTGGGTCATGGGAGACGGAGCGCGGACGGCGGCTCCTGATACCCGGGCGCCGCCAACTACAGTGGGGGCCGCGCACCCCGCGAGCGGACGTGGTGGAACTGGTAGACACGCAGGATTTAGGTTCCTGTGCCCTAGGTGTGCGGGTTCGAGTCCCGCCGTCCGCACCAGCCGGACCGACCTCGTGTCCGGACCGGGTACGAGCCCGGCAGACATGACGACGAAGGAGCAGATCGTGACCGCACGACTCGAGCCCGGCGAGCAGGCGCCTGCCTTCAGCCTCACCGACGACACCGGCCAGACCGTCAGCCTCGCCGACTTCGCGGGCCGCAAGGTCATCGTCTACTTCTACCCGGCCGCCATGACGCCGGGCTGCACCAAGCAGGCCTGCGACTTCAGCGAGTCGCTGGACTCGCTGAAGAGGGACGGCTACGAGGTGGTCGGCATCTCCAAGGACAAGCCGGCCAAGCTGGCGAAGTTCCGCGAGCGCGACCACCTCACCATCCCGCTGCTCAGCGACGAGGACCTCGCGGTCCACACGGCATACGGCGCCTGGGGTGAGAAGAAGCTCTACGGCAAGACCGTCGAGGGCGTCATCCGGTCGACGTTCGTCGTCGACGAGGAGGGCAAGGTCCGCCATGCGTTCTACAACGTCAAGGCGACCGGCCACGTGGCCAAGCTCCGTCGCGACCTCGGCATCGCCGACTAGAGTCGCAACCGTCCCCCGAAAGGAAGCCAGATGAGCGACACCGCACGGATCGAGCAGGACATCCAGGCCGCCCGCGCGCGCCTCGAGGGCACCGTCAACGAGCTGGCCTACCGCGCCCAGCCGCAGGTCATCGCCCAGCGTCAGGTGCAGGGCCTCAGGCTGCGCCTCGCCGCGGCCACCCACACCGAGGACGGCGAGCTGCGCATCGAGCGCATCGGCGCCGTCGTGGCGGCAGCCGTCGTCGTCGTGGTCGCCGTCGGCCTCCTGCGTCGCCGGCGCTGATCCGGCCGGCCGGCCCACCCACTGCCGTGGCCAGGAAGGATGCTGCCGCAGCGGCGGCCCGACTGCCCGTCCGGATGCTGCACGACCGCGTCCTCGTCTCCCTCGAGAACGAGGGCGAGCGGCGCTCCGGCGGCGGCATCCTCATCCCCGCGACCGCGTCGGTGGGCAAGCGCCTCGCGTGGGGCGAGGTCGTCGCCACCGGCGTCAACGTGCGCCAGGTCGAGCTGGGCGACCGCGTCCTCTTCGACCCGGAGGACCGCGGCGAGGTCGAGCTGCACGGCAGGGACTACGTCCTGCTCCGCGAGCGCGACATCCACGCCGTCGCGGCGCGACGCGTCGAGGACGGCCAGACCGGCCTCTACCTCTGAGGCTCGCTCCGTCGGTCGGGGCATCGGTCGGGCGTCGGTCGGGCGTCAGTCGGGGCGCAGCCCGAGCTTGCGCAGCAGTCCCGGACCGGGCCACACCGGCTTGCTCGGCAGCGGCCACTTCTTCGCGTCCTTCTGGTTGAGCATGACGTACTTGTCGAAGCAGACCTGCTGCGACACCGGTCCGTAGAGGTCGGAGGCCTCGCTCATCCACGCCTTCTGGTGAGAGGCGCGGTAGTCGGCGGGCATCGAGTCCCACAGCGCCTGGTTGAAGCGCCGGACCGAGGGGTTGCGCTTGCCCGGCCGGATCGCCTCGTCGTCGACGGCGCCGCCGCCACCACCGGCCAGCGCGGTCTGGCCCGCGCCCAGCCCGGGGATCGCGGTGCCGGCGAAGTCTGCCGACCAGCCTCGGTAGGTGATGCCCCAGGCCTTCGTGATCACGTCGATGTCGACCTCGCCGACCTTGCCCTTGGCGGGCCAGTCCGTCGAACGGACCCGGCCCGCGCCGACGGACAGGGCGATGTGGCCGTGCTTGCCGCCCGCCCAGTAGACGGGGGCGCCCGCAGGGGCGTCGGTGCCACCGCGGCGCTGCGCCGCGCGTGCCCAGGCGGCGTTGGCGTCGGCCAGCCCGAAGGTGTGCGGAGCGGCGATGCAGTTCCACACGAAGTTGCAGCACATCCCGACGGGAAGGTACGTCGTGAAGGCGCGCGCCTTGCCGACGCTCGCTCCCGGCCCGCGCACCGTGACGCCGCGGTCGCCGCCGCCCGGGGGTGGTGGCTCCTCGGTCCACGGCAGGTCGGGTGTGACCTCCCGCTCGCCCTGGTCGCCTCGGTCCAGCTCGTCGTCCCAGCCGCTCATCGCATCTCCCCTCGAGCCGGCGACGCGGTCACCCGCGCCCCGGGTGGAACCTCCATCGTCCAAGGGAGGCGCGGCGCTGTCAGCCTGATACGCGAATCAAGAGGGACAAAGGGAAGACCCCCGTCCGGATCGCTCCGAACGGGGGTCTTGAAGTGCGCCGCCAGGGACTCGAACCCCGAACCCAGTGATTAAGAGTCACTTGCTCTGCCAATTGAGCTAGCGGCGCAACGAGGGGAAACGTTAGCAGCCGTCCCGCGCAGGGACAAAATCGGTCGCTCGGAGGTGTCCCGAGCCCCGCACCAGGACCCTCGCAGCGACCGGGCGACCCGGTGCTGCGGGCGGATTCGCGTGACTACGGGGTCGCGCTCGCCGTCGAGATGAGTGACAGCGCGAGGCTGACGACGATGACACCGATGATGACACCGACCGTGATCCGCTGGGCCTTCTTGTTCCCCATGAGCATGACCCCATTGTGCGGTATGCCGCGGAGGCGCCGGTGCGTCGCCGCGGGCGTACGCTGAAGTGGAGACAGGGTCACCCGGTCAGGGTGCCCCGTCGGCAGCAGAGGCCCGACCCTTGCGCGGCGTCGGTCCTCCAGGGCAGGAAGTGACGAGCGAGCCGCGGCCACCCATCTCGTCATGCTCCCGGAGGAGCCACCGTGAACGCCATGCCCCTGTCCCCGCCCATCGACACCTCCCTCCCGAAGGCCGCGGCCGGGCCGCCGCTCGACGAGCTCACGAGTCGCCTCGCCCTGTCGCCCCATCCGGGGGTGAGTGCCTCCGACGGCGTGTGGTGGCCGAGGTCGAGCGACCTCCGAGTGGAGGTGCCGCTGCTCGACGTCGCCGTGCACGACCGCACCCGCGCTCGGATCGCACGGTTCGGCTACGAGCGTGCCGGGTGGGAGGACGGACCTCGCACGGTGCGCAGCCCGATCGGGATCACGCACCTCGGCTGGTTCGAGCACAGTCGCTTCCCCGACCACGTCCTGCTGTCACTGAGCAACTACGGCAGGCTCGTCCTCACGGTGCTCCCGCCCGACACTGACGGCGAGACCGCACGCACGGCGATGGCGACGGTCGGGGAGTAGCGGACGAGCTTTCCCGCCGGGCCGCCGCGGACGTCACCGGCCGTCTGATACGAGCATGGCGCGCACGGCGGCCCTCAGGTCGCCGGTGCCGTCGTCCATGACGGCCGCGCGCATCCGCTGGTAGCCCGCGCCGTCGCGCAGGATGTCCTCGATCCCTGCGAGCTCACGCGTGCACGCGAGGCGCCGCGCGGTCGGCTGCAGCTGCTCGAGGAGGTCGTGGATGTCGTCGACGACGTGGACCTCGGTGTTGTCGGCGTCGCGGATGATGATCGCGTCGAGCCCGTAGCGGGCCGCCCGCCACTTGTTCTCCTGCACGTGCCACGGGGGCAGCGGGCGGGCGAGGACGCCCTCGTCGAGCTGGTGCTCGAGGTGGGCGACGAGACAGTGGATGAGGGCGGCGACGGCGGCCACGTCCTGCGGGCGCGAGAAGCCGTCGCAGGCCCGGACCTCGATGGTGCCGAGGCGCAGCGACGGCCGGACGTCCCAGCGCAGCTCGCTCGCGTCGGTGACGACCCCGGTCGTGAAGACGTCGTGGAGGTAGGCGCGGTACTGCGCCCACGTCTCGAACTGGAAGGGCAGGCCGGCTGTCGGCAGCTGCTGGAAGAGCATCGTGCGGTTGCTCGCGTAGCCGGTGTCGGCCCCCGAGCCGTAGGGGGAGGACGCCGACAGCGCCGTGAGGTGCGGGTGGTAGGTCAGCAGGGCGTTGACGAGGGGCCAGACCTTCGCGGCGGATCGGACGCCGACGTGGACGTGG
Source organism: Terrabacter sp. P2_E3 (assembly GCF_056403915.1). Lineage (NCBI taxonomy): Bacteria > Bacillati > Actinomycetota > Actinomycetes > Micrococcales > Intrasporangiaceae > Terrabacter > Terrabacter sp. P2_E3. The sequence continues at coordinate 107,934 of NZ_JBFUEN010000010.1, read as the reverse complement.
ACCCCGAAGATCACCATCTGCCGGCCCCACCACTGGGTGCGGTCGATGAGCGTCGCGTAGCGCTGGCCCTCGGTGACCTCCTGGTCCTCCCACCGGGCGAACGGGTGCGCGCCGCCGCCGTAGAGCAGGACGTCGAGCTCGGAGGCCGCGCGCTGGACGCGCCCCAGTCCGTCGGCGAGGTCCGCGGCTGCCTCCTCGGCGTTCGCGCAGATGCCCGTGACGATCTCGACGGTGTTGCGCAGCAGCTCCTGCGTCACGGTCGACCGCGACTTCGTCGGTCGGGCGTGACCGGTGTCCTCGGGTCCGTTGGCGAGGCCGAGCAGCTCGACAGCGCGCGAGGTGAGGTCGAGCGTGGCCGGGTCGAGCAGACCGATCTCCCACTCAACGCCCAGGGTCTGACCGGCAGACGGTGAGAACCGCGCGTCCACCGACGGCGCGCTCGGGTCGTTCATGGGTCACCTCGGGGTCGTCGGGGAAGCGACCGCAGAGCAGCGTTGCGGGCTGCGGGCCGGTGTGAGCGGCTGGCACGAGCCTATCGGCGCCGGACTGCCTCAGCCCGGGACCGGTCCGAGATGCAGCACGGCCCGGCTCCCCTCGGGGAGCCGGGCCATGCGTTCGTCCTGACGAGCAGGACCGTTGGGGTGAGTGACGGGACTTGAACCCGCGGCCACCTGGACCACAACCAGGTGCTCTACCAGCTGAGCTACACCCACCATGCACAACACGAGCCGGGCCCGAGGGCTCGGCGCCGTGTCACGGCGTCGACAATGCTACAGGCTCTCGTGAGGTGCTCGTGACCACCCCGTCGACGGCACCGCTGACGGCATACGTCATCGCCCGAAGGGCTGCTCCGGAGCGCTCAGTGCTCGATGACGTGAGGCGACGCGAGCGCCTTGGCGGTGGCGCTGTCGGGGCCGGGCTGCGGCACGAACACCGCCTGGCGGTAGTAGCGCAGCTCGGCGATCGACTCGCGGATGTCGGCGAGCGCCCGGTGCCCACCGGACTTCTTGGGGGCGTTGAAGTAGACCCGGGGGTACCACCGGCGCGAGAGCTCCTTGATCGAGCTGACGTCGATGATGCGGTAGTGCAGGTAGGACTCGAGCACGGGCATGTCGCGCGACAGGAAGCCGCGGTCGGTCGCGACGGTGTTGCCGCCGAGCGGGGCCTTGCGCGGCTCGGGGACGAAGGTGCGGACGTAGTCGAGGACGATGTGCTCGGCCTCCTTGAGCGTGACCCCGGAGTCGAGCTCGGTGATGAGACCCGAGCTCGTGTGCATGTCGCGGACGAAGTCGTCCATCTGCTCGAGGGCCTCGTCCGGCGGCTTGACGACGACGTCGATGCCGTCGCCGAGCTGGTTGAGCTCGAAGTCCGTGACGAGGGCGGCCACCTCCACGAGGGCGTCGGACTTCAGGGACAGGCCCGTCATCTCGCAGTCGATCCAGATGATCCGGTCAGCGATGGCTCGGTGGTTGGTGTCACTCACCGGTCCACCATAGGGGCTGAGGGGGACGAGCCCCGGTCGGCGGCCACAGCGCTGCACTAGCCTGCCCTCATGACCTCAGGGGACGTGACGACACAGGGGACTGGCGCGAGCCCGGGCGGGCAGGAGCAGCAATGGAGCCCGGCGCGCAACCCGACCCGGCGACCGATGCTGCGCACCGCGCTCACCATCGGCGTCGCCGCGTCGGTCTTCCTCGTCTGCCTGCTCATCCTGCTCGGCATCCTCGGCGACCGGCTCACGACCCAGACGATCGTCACGTCGGCGCTCATGGCGATCATCCCGGTGCTCGTCATCGTGCCGACCTTCCTCTGGCTCGACCGCTACGAGGCGGAGCCGGCGCGCTACATCGTCTTCGCCTTCCTCTGGGGGGCGCTCGTCGCCGTCGTCGGTGCCTTCTTCCTCAACACCTTCGGCCTCAAGATGCTCGTCGAGGCGCGCTGGACCGACCCGCTCGAGACGGGTGCCGTCTACCTCGCGCCGGTCACCGAGGAGACGCTCAAGGGCCTCGGCATCCTGCTCATCTACCTGTTCCGTCGGCGCGAGTTCGACGGGATCATCGACGGCATCGTCTACGCCGGGCTCATCGGGGCGGGCTTCGCCTTCAGCGAGAACATCCTCTACCTCGGGCAGGCCTACAACGAGTACGGCGGTGAGGGCCTGACGTCGACCTTCCTCGTCCGTGGGCTCATGGGTCCGTTCGGTCACCCGCTCTTCACGTCGCTGACCGGCATCGGGATCGGCATCGCCGTGTCCGCCCGACGTCCGGCGGTGCGCATCGTCTCGATCCTCGCCGGGTGGTTCTGCGCCATGCTGCTCCACGGCCTCTGGAACCTCTCGGCGCTCGCGGGGATGGACGGCTTCTTCGCGGCGTACGTCTCCTACCAGGTGCCGCTCTTCCTCGCCTTCATCGGCTTCCTCCTCTGGCTGCGTCGGCGGGAGGGTCGGCTCATCGGGCGCTACCTCTCGCCGTACGCCGACGCCGGCTGGCTCACCCACGCCGAGGTCACGATGCTCTCCCACCTGCGGCTGCGTCGTGCGGCGCGGGCCTGGGCGCGGCAGAACGGCGGTCGCCCTGCGAAGCGGTCGATGGACGCCTTCCAGGACAGCGCGAGCGACCTGGCGCTGCTGCGCTCGCGGCTCGTCCACGGCACCGCCGAGGACGGGGCGTCGGAGCGCGAGTTGGTGCTGCTCGAGGCGATCACGTCGCACCGTCGTGACTTCGTCGGCTCGCCCGTGACCTGAGCCGGCGCGGCGCCTCGCGGTGCCTATCATTGGACGGCGCCCGGATCGGGCGACCCGCCCCTGTAGCTCAGCGGATAGAGCAAGAGCCTTCTAATCTCTTGGTCGCAGGTTCGAGTCCTGCCGGGGGCACTGTGCACCGGCCTGCCGGAATACCCGGCGCGCTCCGTCGTCGGCTGCGATGCTGGAGGCGTCAGCCGGCGTGTGATGGATCGCACCGCCCCCGGTGTCGCCCGCGCGCCTGACGGGAGGGCGGCGCGCTCATGTCGGATCGAGCTTCTGGAGTCAGCAGGATCCCCATCATCGGCTGGCTGCGCTCGTACGACCGCAGCTGGCTCAGGGGAGACCTCATCGCCGGCGTCACCGTCCTCGCGCTCGTCGTCCCGAAGAACCTCGGCTATGCCGGCATCGCAGGGATTCCCGTGCAGAACGGCCTCTACGCGGCAGCCGCCGGGGCGATCCTCTACGCGATCTTCGGCACGAGCCGGCAGATCTCGGTGGGGCCGAGCTCGGGACTCGCGGCCGTCGCGGCGAGCGCCGTCCTCGCGGCCGGCATCGCCGACGAGAAGGCCGTCGCGTCGTTCGTCGCGGGGATCACCCTCGCGTCCGGGGTCCTCTACCTGCTCGTCGCGGTGCTGAAGATGGGGTGGATCGCCCAGTTCCTCTCCCGTGCCGTCGTCACCGGATTCCTCTTCGGGGCCGCGATCGACGTCGTCATCGGCGAGCTGCCCAAGCTCACCGGCACGAAGGTGTCGGGGAGCAACCCGCTCCAGGAGCTGCGGTCGTGGTTCACGACGCTCGGCGACGCGCACGGCACGACGGTGCTGGTGGGCGTCCTCTCGCTGGCCGTCGTCTTCGGTCTGCGCGTCGTCGCGCCGAAGGTGCCGGGTGCGCTCGTGCTGGTGGTCGGCGGTCTGCTCGCCTCGTGGCTGTTGGGTCTGGGTGACCACGGCGTCGCCCTCGTCGGAGACGTGCCGCGAGGTCTGCCCACCCTCGTGCTGCCCGACATGCAGCTGATGTGGGACCACGTCGGAGTCGGGGCCGTGGCGGCCTTCGCCCTGGTGCTCATCGGCTTCTCCCAGACCGCCGGCGACGCGCGCGCCTTCGCCGCCAAGCACCGCTACCAGATCGACATCGACCAGGAGTCGGTCGCGCAGGGGTTCGCCAACGCCGGTTCGGGCGTCCTGCAGGGGATGCCCGTCTCGACCAGCCTGTCGGCGAGCTCGCTCAACGACCACTCCGGCGCCAAGTCGGGGCTGGCCTCGCTCACCACGGGATTCGCGGTCCTCCTGACGCTGCTGCTCCTGGCGCCGCTCTTCTCCGACCTGCCCAAGCCGGTGCTGGCCGCCATCATCATCGAGGCCGTCGTCATGGGGATGATGGATCTCCCGGAGATGCGACGCCTCTTCCGTGTCAAGCGTTTCGACTTCGCGGTGGCCGTCGCGGCGCTGCTCGGCGCGCTCGTCTTCGGCGTGCTGGCCGGCGTCATCATCGGGGTGGCGCTGTCGATCTTCTGGCTCATCAAGGTCTCCACCCGACCGCACATCCCGACGCTCGCACGCGAGCCGGGCACGGACGTCTACCGCGACCTCGCCGACCACCCCGACGGTGAGACGGTCCCCGGCATCGTGGTGATCCGGATGGACGGCGGGCTGTTCTTCGCCACGTCCGACGCCCTCGAGGACCGCGTCCGTGAGGTCATCCACGAGGACCCGGCTGTCAAGGGGATCGTCCTGGACTGCGGCGGCATCGACTACGTCGACTCCCAGGGGTCGGCCAAGCTGGCCGACGTGCTCGACCTGGCCGAGGACTCCGGGGTCGTCCTGCGGCTGGCCAGGCTCAAGGCTTCGGTGCGGTCGACGCTCGAGCTCGACGGCGTCATGGAACGGCTCGGTGCCGACCACCTCCACGGCAACGTCGCCCGTGCCGTGGCGGCCGAGCGCCGGGAACGGGCTGGTCGGCCGGACGAGTGAGCGGCCGGACGCCCGTGTCCACCGGGCGGATCCGGTGCCCGCGTGGCACTCTCAGGTCACGACTCGGGGTATGTCGTAGAGGCGCGCCGCCTTTCAGTTTGGTTGTGCCAGTGCGACACGGAAGGATACGGGCGTGGCAGGTGATTCAGGGGTGGGCAATGCCCGTCTCCTCGCGAGCGTTCAGGCACTTCGGTCTGCCGTCTCCGACGCCTCCCTGCCCCTCGACCTCTCGTCGGCCCCGGCTGCGCGCCTGGCGCGCACCCGTCTGCTCGACCAGCTCGACGACTACGTCATCCCGCGCCTGACCTCGCTCGACGCCCCGCTCCTCGCCGTCGTCGGCGGCTCGACCGGCGCCGGCAAGTCGACGCTCGTCAACTCCGTCGTCGGGCGCGAGGTGACCCTGCCCGGCGTCCTGCGGCCGACGACCCGCTCGCCGGTGCTCATCCACCACCCCTCCGACGCCGCGTGGTTCTCGGGTCCGCGCATCCTGCCGACCCTGGCCCGCATCACCGGTCGTCACTCGTCGTCGGACGGCCCGGGCGCGGTGCGCCTCGTCTCGACGGACGAGGTCGCCGCCGGGCTGGCCCTGCTCGACGCGCCCGACATCGACAGCGTCGTCGAGGCCAACCGTGACCTGGCGACGCAGCTGCTCGCGGCCGCCGATCTCTGGGTCTTCGTCACGACGGCCGCCCGCTACGCCGACGCCGTCCCGTGGGAGCTGCTGCGCGAGGCCTTCGAACGCGGCACCGCCGTCGCCGTCGTCCTCGACCGCGTGCCCGCCGGCGCCGTCGACGAGATCCGCACGCACTTCGCGTCGATGCTGCGCGAGCAGGGGCTCGACCAGGCGCCGATCTTCACGGTCGTCGAGTCCGAGCTGGTCGACGGCCTGCTGCCTGCCGACCAGACCGAACGGCTGCGGGGCTGGCTCGCGGCTCTCGCCGGTGATGCGCAGGCTCGCGCCGACGTCGTGCGCCAGACCCTCCAGGGGGCGCTGGTCTCGCTCGACACCCGCACCCAGTCGCTCGTGGCCGCCTCCGAGGACCAGACCGCGGCGGGCCGGGCGCTCGTCGACGCGGCCGCAGCGGCCTACGACGAGGCCAGGGCGCAGGTCCACGCGGGCATGCTCGACGGCACGCTGCTGCGCGGCGAGGTGCTCGCCCGTTGGCAGGAGTTCGTCGGCACCGGAGAGTTCTTCCGGCAGGTCGAGTCGACCGTCTCGAGGGTGCGCGACCGGTTCACGTCGTTCCTCAAGGGAGAGCCGGCCCGGGCCGACCACCTCGGCGAGGCGCTCCAGTCCGGTGTGGAGTCCCTCGTGGTCAACCGCGCCGAGCTCGCGGCGGGCGCCATCTCGCGTTCGTGGCGCACCCTGCCCGGCGGCGACCAGCTGCTCACCGCCGACCCGGCCCTCGCGCGCTCGGGCACCGACCTCGACAAGCGGATCCAGCGCCTCGTCCGCGACTGGCAGGGCGACATCCTCCAGATGGTCCGCGACGAGGGCCGCGACCGCCGCACGACGGCCCGGATCATGGCCTACGGCGTCAACGGTCTCGGCGTGGTCCTCATGCTCGTGACCTTCGCGAGCACGGCTGGGATCACGGGCGCCGAGGTCGGCATCGCGGGCGGCACGGCCGTCGTCGGCCAGAAGCTGCTCGAGGCCGTCTTCGGCGACCAGGCCGTCCGAGAGCTCGCGCGCCAGGCCCGCGAGCAGCTGACCGCGCGCGTCGACGTGCTGTATGCCGCCGAGCTCGCCCGCTACGAAGGAGCTGTCACGACGTTGCACGTCGACACCGACCAGACCGAGCACCTGACCGCGGCCGCTGCAGCGGTCAAGGCTGCGCGATGAGCCCGATCAGGATGGGCCGCGCCCGGGTGGCGACGGTCTCGGCGGCCGAGCTGGGCACGCGCACGACCGAGCTGTCGATGGCGCTCGTGTCGGGTGCCGACGAGCTCGACCCCTCGGGCGTCGAGGTCGCGCGACGGGTCGTCGACCGGGCCGTCGAGCGTTCCGGCATCGCCGGTGACCACACGGTGGTCGCCCTCGCCGGGGCGACGGGCAGCGGCAAGTCCTCGCTCTTCAACGCCCTCGTCGGCGCCGACGTCGCCACGATCGGTGCCCGTCGCCCGACGACGTCCCGCCCGACGGCCGGCCTCTGGGGCGACGCCGACGCGTCCGAGCTGCTCGAGTGGCTGGTGGTGGCCTCCCGTCACGTCGTCGAGTCGTCGGCCGATGCGGGGGACAGGCCCGTCCAGGTCGCCGGTTCCCTCGACGGGCTCGTGCTCCTCGACCTGCCGGACTTCGACTCCCGCGAGCTCGAGCACCGTCGTGAGGCCGAGCGCGTGCTCGAGCTCGTCGACGTCTTCGTCTGGGTGACCGACCCACAGAAGTACGCCGACGCCCGCCTGCACGACGAGTTCGTGAGCCTCCTGTCGCACCACGACGCCGTCACCCTCGGCGTGCTCAACCAGGCCGACCGTCTGACCGCCGAGGGTGTCAAGGTCCTCACCCAGGACCTCACGAAGCTCCTCGTGGCCGACGGAGTCGCCGACGCCAAGGTGCTCGCGACGTCCGCCCTGACCGGCCAGGGGATTCCCGAGCTCAAGCAGCGACTGGCGAATGCCGTTGCCGGACATGCCGCTTCGCGTCAGCGCCTCAAGGCCGATGTCGTCGGTGCCGCGACGAAGCTGCGTCCCGGGGTCGCCGACTCCGAGGCGGACGTGGGCCGTGTGCCGCGCGAGGCCCTCGATGCCTCGCTGGCTCGCGCGGCCGGTGTCCCCATCGTCCTCGACGCCGTCGCGCGCGACTACCGTCGCGAGGCGTTCGCGCACACCGGCTGGCTCTTCGCCCGATGGACGAAGGGCTTCGCCTCGGACCCGCTCCGTCGTCTCCGTCTCGACCGCACCGGCGGACGGCCGCCGATCCCCGTCGAGATCGACGGCGCCGACGTGCGTGCCGTGCTCGGCCGGTCGTCGATCCCGGCCCCGACCGTGTCGACCGCCTCTGCCGTCGACCTGGCCACGCGCAGCTTCGTGCGCGACGCGTCCGAGGGGCTGCCGGTCCGCTGGGCCCAGGCCGTCGAGGACGCCGTCGACGGCGGCGACGGCGCGCTGAGCGACTCGCTCGACCGTGCTGTCATCGGCACCTCCCTTCGCGCTCGCCGGCCGGTCTGGTGGTTCGTCGTCAACATCCTCCAGTGGGTGCTGGGTCTCGTCGCCCTGGCCGGGCTCATCTGGTATGCCGTGCTGTGGGCCTTCGCGCTGCTGCAGCTCCCGCGCCCCGAGACCCCCGCCGTCGGCATCCTGCCGCTCCCGCTCGTCATGCTCGTCGTCGGCGTGCTGATCGGTGTCGGGCTCGGGATCCTGTCCCGGTGGTGGGCGCGCGTCGGGGCTCGGCACCGGCGGACCGTCGTCGGCAAGCGGCTGACCGAGTCCGTGGCGGCCGTGGCCGACGAGCACATCCTCATCCCCGTCGACGAGGTCCTCCTGCGTCACCGCGAGACCCGCGAGCACCTCGAGGCCGCAGCCGGCTGACGCGCCCCCGGGCGCAGGGGGCGCTGTCCACATCCCCCCGGCCCGGAGTCCTGGTGTCCACAGGCGGCTGACGTCCGCTGTCGCCCGGGCCTGTTGCGTCCGAGGGTGGGTGCAGGCGGCGCGAGGCCGCCCCTGGAACCCTCCGAGGAGCAGCGATGAACGAGACCCGCATCACCGTGCACGGCAACGTCGTGACCGAGCCCGTCGAGCGACACGGCCGCAACGGCAGCATCTTCACGACCTTCCGCGTCGCCACGACGCCCTACCGCCGCACTGCCGACGGTCGCTTCGTCGACGGGGACACGAGCTTCTACAGCGTCATCGCGTTCAACGCGCTCGCGGCCAATGCGGCCTCGGCGCTGCGCAAGGGCCAGCCGGTCATCGTCGAGGGCAACCTGTCGATCAAGCAGTACGTCGGCAACGACGGCCAGCCGCGCACCTCGCCCGAGATCGACGCCGACCACGTCGGTCACGACCTGTCGTGGGGACGCGCGAGCTTCGAGCGCGTCAGCCGCGCGGCCGCGCTCGGCCAGGACCGCACGGCCGACCCCGACGTCCAGGCGTCCGTGCGCGCCCTGACCGAGGGCGAGTCGGCCGTCGCCGACCAGCGTCCYGCCCACGTCGACGCGGACGGGGTCGTCGACGACGACTACGACCCCGGCGCGGACCCGGCCGACGGGGCGCGCGACGACGCCGGCGGGGTGCTCGCCACCGGTGATCCCGAGACCGACGACTACGAGGTCGTCGAGAGGCTCACGGCCTGACGCCGACGAGGTCCGCGAGCGCGGACACCGATTCGGTGCCGCGCTCGCTGACAGATAGCCTTCTGCGCATGGCCGAGTACATCTACACCATGACCCGTGCGCGCAAGGCACACAACGAGAAGGTCATCCTCGATGACGTCTCGATGTCCTTCTACCCCGGCGCGAAGATCGGCATGGTCGGCCCCAACGGCGCCGGCAAGTCGACGATCCTCAAGATCATGGCCGGACTCGACCAGCCGAGCAACGGCGAGGCGCGTCTGGCCCCCGGGGCGACCGTCGGCATACTCCTGCAGGAGCCGCCCCTCAACGAGGACAAGACGGTCCTCGGCAACGTCGAGGAGGGCGCCGGCGAGATCAAGGCGAAGCTCGACCGCTACAACGAGATCTCGGCCGAGATGGCCGACCCCGACGCCGACTACGACGCGCTGCTCACCGAGATGGGCAAGCTGCAGGAGGACATCGACCACGCCGACGCGTGGGACCTCGACAGCCAGCTCGAGCAGGCGATGGACGCCCTGCGCTGCCCGCCGCCGGACTCGCCCGTCACCAACCTCTCCGGAGGTGAGCGCCGCCGCGTGGCCCTCTGCAAGCTGCTCCTGCAGAAGCCCGACCTGCTGCTGCTCGACGAGCCCACCAACCACCTCGACGCCGAGTCGGTCCTCTGGCTCGAGCAGCACCTCGAGGGCTACCCCGGCGCCGTCATCGCGGTCACCCACGACCGCTACTTCCTCGACAACGTCGCCCAGTGGATCGCCGAGGTCGACCGCGGTCGCCTCTACCCCTACGAGGGCAACTACTCGACCTACCTCGAGAAGAAGTCCGAGCGACTGACGATCCAGGGCAAGAAGGACGCCAAGCTGGCCAAGCGGCTCAAGACAGAGCTCGAGTGGGTCCGCAGCAACGCCAAGGGTCGTCAGGTCAAGAGCAAGGCACGTCTGGCCCGTTACGAGGAGATGGCGGCCGAGGCCGAGCGCACCCGCAAGCTCGACTTCGAGGAGCTCCAGATCCCGCCGGGCCCGCGCCTCGGCTCGACGGTCATCGAGGTGAAGAACCTCAAGAAGGGCTTCGGCGAGCGCGTCCTCATCGACAACCTCTCCTTCTCCCTCCCGCGCAACGGCATCGTCGGCGTCATCGGCCCCAACGGCGTCGGCAAGTCGACCCTCTTCAAGACGATCGTCGGCTTCGAGGAGCCGGACGGTGGCGAGGTCAGGATCGGCGAGACCGTCAAGATCTCCTACGTCGACCAGGGCCGCGAGGGTCTCGACCCGAAGAAGAACCTCTGGGAGATCGTGTCCGACGGCCTCGACCACATGAAGGTCGGCAACGTCGAGATCCCCTCACGGGCCTACGTGTCGCAGTTCGGCTTCAAGGGCCCCGACCAGCAGAAGCTCTCGGGCGTCCTCTCCGGTGGTGAGCGCAACCGTCTCAACCTCGCGCTCACGCTCAAGCAGGGCGGCAACCTGCTGCTCCTCGACGAGCCGACCAACGACCTCGACGTCGAGACCCTCGGCTCCCTCGAGAACGCGCTGCTCGAGTTCTCCGGCTGCGCCGTCGTCATCACCCACGACCGGTGGTTCCTCGACCGCGTCGCGACGCACATCCTCGCCTACGAGGGCACCGAGGAGAACCCCGCCAGCTGGTACTGGTTCGAGGGCAACTTCGAGTCCTACGAGGCCAACAAGGTCGAGCGCCTCGGTCCGGAGGCCGCCCGTCCGCACCGCGTCACCTACCGCAAGCTGACGCGCGACTGACCGCGAGCGAGGGCGACGCCGTCGACGAGAGGGCCGGGATGCACGCATCCCGGCCCTCTCGCGTCAGATCCAGCCCTTGCGCCGGAAGACGCCGTAGAGCGTGACGGCCACGCCGGCGATGACGGCCGCGCTGAAGAGGACGCCCCAGGGTCGACCGAAACCGGGGTAGGGCACGTTCTGGCCGAACCATCCCGTCACGGCGGTCGGGACGGCGATGATCGCGGCCCAGCCGGTGAGCTTCTTCATCACCGTGTTGAGCCGGGCGTCCTGCAGCGACAGGTTGGTCTCGAAGATCGTCGTCACCATGTCGCGCAGCGACTCGGTCCACTCGGCGGCCCGGAGGACGTGGTCGTAGAGGTCGTCGTAGAAGCCGTCGAGCTCGGTGTGCCGCTGGTCGAGCTCACCCCGGTGCCGGAGCACCGCGTTGACGACGTCGCGCATCGGCAGCACGACACGTCGCAGCTCGACGAGCTCCTTGCGCAGCCGGTAGGTGCGCACCTGGACGGCGTGCGTGCGGCCGCTCTCGTCGAAGAGGAGGTCCTCGAGGTCCTCGATCGCGTCGTCGAGCTGCTGGATCGCCTCGAAGTGCCCGTCGACGACGGTGTCGAGCAGCCCGTGCACGAGTGCTCCGACGCCGAGCGCGAGCAGCTCGGGGTCGTCGTTCCACCGGTCGAGCACCTGCTGCATGTCGACCTCGTCGCTGCCGCGGACGGTGATGATGCCGCCCGGGAACACGAACGCCGAGATCCGTGCCGTGCGCAGGCGGGACTCCGGCCCCAGGGGCTCAGGACCGTTGGCGCCCGTCGAGGTGCCGCCGGGCTCGAGCCGGGTGGCATAGACGGTGAGGAAGGTGTGTTTGGCGTGCCGGGTCGCCTTCGGTCGCTCGCCGGCGGAGACGGCGTCCTCGACGGCGTGGGGGTCGAGCCCGAGCTCCGCGGACAGGGCGCGCAGGCCGGCGTGGTCCGGCTCGCACAGGTCGACCCAGATGAGCGAGTCCTCGCGACCCAGCAGCTCGGACACGTCCTCGAGCGGGAAGCCCTCGTCGACGACCTTGCCGTGCTCCCACCGGCAGGAGGTGATGCGCCCGGTTCCGTCGTTGCTCACCGGGCCAGTCTCGCAGCCCCGAGGCGCTGGCACGGTCAGGCGATGAGGGGCGTGACCTCGCGAGTCGTGGGGCGTTCGCCGAGCGCGAGCTGCCAGGCGGTGGCGAGCCGTCGGCCGACCTCGTCGGCCTCGTCGGGTGCGACGCAGAAGGGCACCCGGACCCAGCGGGTGAAACCGCCCTCGACCCCGAACTGTCCACCGCGGGCCAGCCGGACGCCGGCGGACTCGGCGACCCGAGCGAGCTCGTCGCCCCTGGCCTCCGGCAGCTCGCACCAGAGGTTGAGGCCGCCCGAGGGCACCGTGAGGCGCCAGTCGGGGACGTGCTGGCGCAGGGCCGTGACGAGGGCGTCGCGCCGGGATCGCGCCTCGCGCCGGCGCTCGGTCAGCAGGGACTCACCCTGCCGCAGCAGGTCGGTGACGACGAGCTGCTCGAGGATCGCCGTGCCGAGGTCGAGGCTGTGGCGGGCCTCGATGACGGCCTCGGCACCACCGCGGGGTGCTCGCACCCAGCCGACGCGCAGGCCGCCCCACCACGTCTTGCCGGCGCTGCCGAGGGTGTGGGCGGCGGGGGAGGAGGCCGCGAAGGGCGCCGCTCGTGCCGCGCCGTCCGGGTCGTCGAGGCCGAGCTCGACGAACGTCTCGTCGATGACCGGGACGGTGTTCGCCCGGGCCAGCACGCCGGCCAGCGCCTGTCGCGTGGGCGCATCCATGACGAGTCCGGTCGGGTTCTGGTGGTCGGGGATGAGGTATGCCGCCCGAGCACCGCTCTGACGCAGCCCGACCTCGATCGCCTCGACGTCCCACCCCGTCGCCGTCAGCTGCGCGGGCACTGCGCGGTATGCCGAACGCCGCACCCCCACGATGGCGTTCGGGTAGGTGGGGCTCTCGACGAGGACCCGGTCACCGGTGTCCAGCTGGGAGCGGAGCACGGCCGACAGTCCGCCGTGCGCACCGGAGGTGATGACGACCTGGTCGGGGGAGGTGGACAGCCCCCGGCCCTCGAACCAGGCGGCCACCGCGGCGCGTGTCTCCGGCAGCCCGCGTGGGTCGTAGCCTGCGGTCGCGAGGAAGCGCGGCAGCTCGAGAAGGGCCCGCTCGTAGGCCGCGGTGACACCGGCGGCGGCCGGGAGGGCGGCATACGTGAGGTCGATGACGTCCGGCGGCACGTCGGTGGGGATGAGGCCGGCCTGCGAAAGCGCGAGGCCCGAGGGCCCGGCCGGGAGGCAGACGACGCTTCCCGAGCCGCGCCGCGTCGCGACGAACCCCTCGTCGCGCAGGGCGTCGAGGGCCGCACCGACGGTCGTGCGGCTCAGGCCCAGCTCGGTCGTCAGCGTGCGTTCGCTCGGCAGCCGCGTCCCGACGAGGAGCCGTCCGTCGGAGACGAGCCGGCGGATGCCGTCGGCGAGGCCGCGATAGGCCGGCCGGGGGAGAGGACCGGACCCGAGAAGCAGAGCCAGTGACCGGGCCGAGATGGTGCGCACCGGTCCACTGTCCCACGACTGGCCCTTAAAAGGCAGTCCACTGGTCGGCATCATGGACGGTATGAGACGCCACGTCCCCCTCGCGAACCTCACTCCGCGGCAGCAGCTGCGTGCCGGCCGCCTCCCGCGCCGGGTCGTCCAGCTCCTCGTGGGACTCGTGCTCTACGGCGTCTCCATGGCGATGATGATCCGCTCGACGCTCGGCCTCGACCCGTGGGACGTCTTCCATGCCGGGATCGCCACGCACGTGCCGCTGACCTTCGGGCAGGTGACGATCATCGTCGGTGCGCTCGTCCTGCTGCTCTGGGTGCCGCTGCGACAGTGGCCCGGTCTCGGCACCGTGGCCAACGTCGTCGTCATCGGCCTCGCCGCCGACGCGGGTCTCGCCCTCATCGCGCCGCCCGAGGCGATGTCGGCCCGGGTGGCGCTCCTCGCGTCCGGCATCGTGCTCAACGGCGTCGCCGGTGGCCTCTACATCGGCAGCCAGCTCGGTCCCGGCCCCCGCGACGGGCTCATGACGGGTTTCGCGCGGCGCACCGGGCTGTCGATCCGGCTCGTCCGCACCACCATCGAGGTCGTCGTGCTCGCGGTCGGCTGGCTGCTCGGTGGACCCGTCGGCCTCGGCACCGTGCTGTATGCCGTGACGATCGGCCCGTTGGTCCAGTTCTTCCTGCCCCGGCTGACCATCGACCTCGGCCCTGCGGGAGCGCCGCCGCGTGAGGACGGCGCCGCGCCCGAGGAGGGCGCCGCCGCGCCCGAGGAGGGCGCCGCCGCCCCCGTGACGCCGACGTCGGCGATGGGCTCGACGACGAGCTGACGTCTCAGGCGCCGGTGAGGCGCCAGGACCGGAGCACCCTGCAGGCGCCCGGCTCGTACCACGCGAGGTCGAGTCGCTCGGCCCGGCAGCGGGCCGGGAGACGGGGAGCGGCCAGCCTGCGGGTCGACTCCTCGGTGACCACGTCGGAGAGGGCGTCGAGCGTCAGGTGCGGCACGACGTCACCGAAGCGACCGGCATACGGCGGGCACTGGGGGAAGGCGTCCCACAGCCGCGAGGTGAGGGCGGCGAAGGGCGCCGACGGCTCGGACAGCAGGTGGACGATCCCGTTGGGGAAGGTGTCGACGGCCTCGAGCGTGAACGCGAAAGGCTCTGTCGCTGCGGCGATCTCGGCGACGACGTCGAGCGCTGTCTGCGTCAGGGACTCGAGGTCGAGGAACGGCGCGAGCGCCGTGACGTGCGCGTGGACGAAGTCCGGGTCTGCCGAGACGTAGTCGGCGTCGTAGTGCCGCGTGCGGGCGAGGACGAACGGCTCGAGGGCCGGCACCGGCACCTGGAGCACCGAGTGGCCGGTGACGGCCGAGGTCACGATGGGGGCACGCTCAGTGCCCGGCGCCCACGAGCCGCAGCGCGAGTGCGGCGTTCGTCGCGCCGATCTCGGCGGGACTGCGTCGGATCGTCGGGGAGTACCAGCGGGCCACGTCGACGACGATCGAGAGCAGGGCCAGCGCGGTGTCGGCGCTGTCGTCGACGGAGAACGTGCCGTCGGCCACCCCACGGTCGAGGACGTCACGCACGAGGGAGTCCATCTCCTTGCGCAGCTTGAGGACCTCGGCGTGGTGCTCGGGGGTCAGGTGGTGGTGCTCGTACTGCACGACGCGGGCCACCTGGTACTGCTCGACGTGCCACTCGGTGAAGCGCGCCATGACGGTGACGAGCTCCTCGGCGGGCGTCGAGCCCTCGGCGATGGCCGAGCGCAGGAGGCGCAGCGCGGACTCGTGGCCGCTGCGGCTCAGGGCGAAGAGCAGCTCCTCCTTGGAGCCGAAGTGGACGTAGACCCCGGCGGGCGAGAGCCCGGCCCCGGAGGCGATGTCACGGGTGGTCGTGGCGTGGAAGCCCTTGTCGGCGAATGCGTGGGCCGCGGCCTGGAGGAGCCGCTCGACGGTCGAAGCGTCGGGGTCGGACGTCCGGGCGCCGACGGACGGCGGGGTCGTGGTGGGCTGCGGCACGTTGACAGCATGCCGCAGGGGAGGGAAACTAAGCAAGCGCTTAGTTACCGACGGGTACCAGCGCATCGCACCCGTGAGCACGCCCGATGGAGGACGTTATGCCCCGCAACATCTACGACGAGGACCACGAGGCGATGCGCGCCTCCGCGCGCGAGTTCGTCGCCCGCACGCTCGCGCCGCGCGCCGAGGAGATGATCGAGGGCAAGTCGATCCCGCGCGACATCTGGCTCGAGGCCGGCAAGCAGGGCTTCTTCGGCCTCGACATCCCCGAGGAGTTCGGCGGCGCCGGCGTCGACGACTACCGCTTCAACGCCGTCGTCGCCGAGGAGATGTCGCGCTTCAACGCCGCGACGAGCTCGTGCTTCGGCATCCACTCCGACGTGTGCCCGCCCTACATCGTCGACCTCGGCACCGAGGAGCAGAAGCAGCGCTGGCTGCCCGGCATGGCGAGCGGTGAGCTCATCTGCGCCATCGCCATGACCGAGCCCTCCGGTGGCTCCGACCTCGCCGCGCTCAAGACGACCGCCGTGCGGGACGGTGACTCGTGGATCCTCAACGGCTCCAAGACCTTCATCACCAACGGCTACCAGGCCGACCTCGTCATCGTGGCGGCGCGCACCGACCCGTCCAAGGGTGCCAAGGGCATCACGCTGCTCATGGTCGAGCGCGGCATGGAGGGCTTCGAGAACGGCCGCAAGCTCGACAAGGTCGGCATGGACGAGTCCGACACGGCCGAGCTCTTCTTCGAGAACGTCCGCGTTCCCGACGAGAACCGCCTCGGCCCAGAGGGCATGGGCTTCATCTCGATGATGCAGCGCCTCCCGCAGGAGCGCGTCGGCGCCGCCGTCTCCAACGTCGCGCACGCCAAGGCGATCCTCGAGGAGACGATCCAGTACGCCAAGGACCGCAAGGCGTTCGGCCAGCCGATCGGCGCCTTCCAGCACAACAAGTTCCTCATGGCCGAGCTCGTGACGAAGATCGAGGTCGCCGAGGCCTACGTCGACGACTGCATCGCGGCCCACGCCGAGGGCAAGCTCTCGGCCGTCGACGCCGCCAAGGCGAAGTGGTGGAGCTCGGAGGTGCAGAACGACGTGCTCGACCACTGCGTCCAGCTGCACGGCGGCTACGGCTTCATGAACGAGTACCGCGTGGCCCGCGCCTGGCGCGACGCCCGCGTCACGAAGATCTGGGCCGGCTCCAACGAGATCATGAAGGAGCTCATCGGCCGGGACCTCGGCTTCTGATGGCGGCCGACGCACGCGGCGGGCGCCACGAAGGTGCCGTCGCGATCATCACCGGTGCCAGCCGCGGGATCGGTCTCGGCATCGCCGAGCGCCTCGTCGCCGAGGGGGCCAAGGTCGTCATCACGGCGCGCAAGCCGGACGCGCTCGCCGAGGCGGTCGCCACGCTCGGCGGTCCGGAGCACGCCCTCGGCATCGCCGGCAACGCAGCCGACGAGGACCACCAGGACGAGGTCATCAGCGCGGCGCGCGAGACGTTCGGCGGGCTGCACCTGCTCGTCAACAACACCGGCATCAACCCTGTCTACGGGCCGATGCTCGACACCGGGCTCGACATCGCGCGCAAGGTGCTCGACGTCAACGTCGTCGCCGCCTTCTCGTGGATCAAGAAGGCCGTCGCGGCCGGGCTCGGCGACGAGGCCCATCCGGGGTCGGTCGTCAACCTCGCCTCCGTCGCCGGCCAGGGCGCGAGCGGCGTCATCGGCTGGTACGGCGTGTCCAAGGCGGCGCTCATCCACCTGACGACCGAGCTCGGCTACGAGCTCGGTCCCGACGTGCGGGTCAATGCCGTGGCCCCCGCGGTCGTCAAGACGAAGTTCGCCGAGGCGCTCTACGAGGGGCGCGAGGAGAAGGTCGTCCGCGCCTATCCGATGAAGCGCCTCGGCCTGCCCGAGGACGTCGCGGGCGCCGTCAGTTTCCTGCTGAGCGGCGACGCGTCGTGGGTCACCGGTCAGACGCTGACGATCGACGGTGGCGTCACCCTGGGTGGCGCCCTCTAGGAGATTCGTTCCGCCGCAAGGCGATTCGACGACGACGTATGCCGTCCGGCCCCGTGCGAGCGCACGGGGCCGGACGCATGCCGGGTCGGGTTTGACATCAGTTAGGTGAGGCTTACTAAGGTAAGCCTCACCTAATGTTTCGTCGACTCGACAGAGAGATCCCACCGTGTCGCGACTTCGCACCGCCCTCCTCGCCGCCGTCGCCGCGGCCCTCGTCCTCGCCGGCTGCACCACCGGACCCACCGGGGGCTCCGCCCCGACCCCCGCGGGCGCAGCAGCGGCAGGGTCCGGCGCCACGGGAGCCGACCCGACGGCATACCCCGTCACCCTGAAGGACGCCTTCGGGACGGCCACCATCACGAAGGAGCCGCAGCGGGTCGTCACCCTCGGCTGGTCGGACGCCGACCACGTGGCGGCGCTCGGGGTGGCCCCCGTCGGTGCCCCCAAGGTGACGTGGGGCGGCAACGCGAACCTCTCGACGGACTGGTTCGACGCGCAGCTGGCCACCTTCGGCGGCACCGCGCCGACACGCTTCGACGACGCCGACGGCAACCCCGTCGAGGAGATCGCCCGGCTGCAGCCCGACCTCATCCTCGCGACGAACTCCGGCATCACGAAGGACGAGTACGACAAGCTGAGCAAGCTCGCACCCGTCGTCGCCTACCCGGAGGTCGCCTACGGCACGCCGTGGCAGGACTCGCTCGAGACGATCGGGAAGGCGCTCGGGCGCTCGAAGCAGGCGGCTGCCGTCGAGGCGAAGACCGTCGGGGCGCTCGAGGCGGCCAAGGCGAGGTACCCGCAGCTCGCCGGCAAGACCTTCATCTACGGCTACGTCGCCCCGACCGACCTGTCGCAGATCGGCTTCTACACCCCGAGCGACCTCCGGCCGCAGATGCTGACCGAGCTCGGCATGAAGAACGCGCCGGTCGTCGAGGAACAGGCCAAGGGCTCCAAGGAGTTCTACCTGACCGTCAGCGCCGAGCGTGCCTCGACGCTCGAGGCCGACGTCTTCCTCACGTACATCACCGAGGACTCCGAGGTCGGGGTCATGAGGAAGGACCCGCTCGTCGGCCAGGTGCCCGCGATCAAGGCGGGTGCGCTCGTCGCGACGAAGGACCAGAAGGTCGGTCTGACGATGAGCTCGCCGACGCCGCTGTCCATCCCCTACATGACCCGTCTCTTCGTGCCCCTCGTGGCGGCCGCGGCCGACAAGGCCGACGCCGCCCGATGAGCGCCACCCAGACCGCAGCACGGGAGGAGCGGGTGGCCCCCGGCGAGGCGACCCTCCCCGGGCTCGCAGCCCTCCTGCTCGCCCTGCTCGTCGTGCTCGTCATGGCCGTCGTCGCGTCGATCGTGCTGGGATCCACAGCGATTCCTCTCGGCGACGTCGTGCAGGTGCTCACGGGCCACGGCGACGGCGTGGCCGACAGCGGCATCGTCGAGGCCCGCGTCGCCCGGACGGTCGTGGGCGTCCTCGTCGGTGCGGCCCTCGCCGTCGCGGGCGCGGCGATGCAGGGGCTGACCCGCAACCCTCTCGCCGACCCGGGACTGCTCGGCGTCAACGCCGGCGCCGGACTGGCCGTCGTCGTGGCGATCTCGGTCTTCGGCGTCGGCTCGCTCAGCGGCTACGTCTGGTGGGCGATGGCCGGTGCCGGCCTCGCGGCCGTCCTCGTCCACGCGCTCGCCGGGCTCGCCGGTGGTGGATCGCCCCTGCGCCTCACGCTCGCCGGGGCCGCCGTCGCGGCTGGTCTCGCGAGCTGGTCGTCCGGGCTCCTCGTCTCGAGCAAGCAGTCCTTCGACTCCTTCCGCTTCTGGCAGGTCGGCACCATCGGGGGCCGGGGGCTCGACCTCGTCGTCACCGTGCTGCCGTTCTTCGCCGTGGGGCTCGTCGTCGTCCTCCTCGCCGTGCGCCGGCTCAACGCCCTCGCGCTGGGCGACGACCTGGGCCGCGGTCTCGGCGAGAACGTCATCCTCGCCCGGGCCACCGTCGCCGTCGGCGTCGCCGTCCTCTGCGGCGCCTCGACCGCGCTCGCAGGGCCGATCGGCTTCCTCGGCCTCGTCGTGCCGCACGTCGCCCGCTCCGTCGTCGGCCCCGACCACCGGCGGGTCATCCCGGTGTGTCTCGCCGCCGGGCCGATCCTGCTGCTCGCCGCAGACATCGTCGGACGGCTCGTGGCCCGGCCGAGCGAGGTGCAGGCCGGCATCATGACCGCTGTCATCGGCGTGCCCTTCTTCGTCGTGCTCGTGCGCCGCGGACGGATGGCGAGCCTGTGACCGCCGACGTGCTCACCCCGACCGGGGCCTGCGCCGACCCGCGTGCCGTTGCCGCGGAAGAACCCGCCGACCTCGCCCGCGTCGTGCGAGCCCGCAGGCGTCCCGCGCGTCGGGTGCGCCTCGTCATCGCGACCCTCGCGGTGGCTGCCGTCGCCGCCGTCCTCGTCCGCGTGCTCCTCGGCGACTACGTCGTCGCGCTCACCGACCTGCTGCCCATCCTCCGGGGCGAGGCGCTCCCCGACGCTCCGGGCGCCTCCTTCATCGTCATGGAGGCCAAGCTGCCGCGTGCCCTGCTGGGGCTCCTCGCGGGTCTGGCGTTCGGGGCGGCGGGTGCGATGTTCCAGACCACCTTGCGCAACCCGCTCGCGAGCCCCGACATCATCGGCATCAGCGTCGGCGCGTCCGCCGCATCAGTCATCGCCCTGACCTTCCTCGACGCGCAGGGCCTCTGGCTGCCGGCCGCAGCCCTCGTCGGTGCGGTGGCCGTCGGCCTGCTCATGCATGCCGTCGGTCGGGGGACCACGCTCGCCGGCCAGCGCATGGTGCTCGTCGGCATCGGCGTCGCCGCCCTCCTGTCGAGCGTCATCCAGTTCGTCATGACGCGCACCTCGATCCAGGACGCGCAGGCTGCCCTCGTCTGGCTCACCGGGAGCCTCGCACGCGCCACGTGGCCCGTCATCGGGATGCTCTCGGTCGCGGTGCTCGTGCTCGCGCCCCTGCTCGCGGTGTGCGCGCGGTGGATGCGGCTCGCCGAGCTCGGGGACGACCTGTCGGCGACCCTCGGGGCGCCCGCAGGTCGGGCTCGTCTCGGGCTCGTCGTCGCCGTGGCCCTCGCCGCCGTCGCGACGAGCGCGACCGGTCCCATCGCGTTCGTCGCCTTCCTGGCAGGGCCGATCGCGCGACGCCTCTGCGGTGGGCGCCCCTCGCTGTGGGCGGCGGCGCTCATCGGGGCCGTCGTCGTCGTGCTGTCGGACTTCGCCGGTGACTACCTCATCCCCGACGTCAACCTCCCCGTCGGCGTCGTCACGGGCGCCCTCGGCGCACCCCTCATGCTCGCGGTCGTCGTCACCGCGGGCCGAGCCGGAAAGGCCTGACATGACCTCCACGACCTTCGCCCCCACCCCGGTGGACGGCACGGCCCTGCGTGCCCGCGACCTCACCCTCTCCTACGACGGTCGGCGGGTCGTCGAGCACCTCGACCTCGACGTGCCGGCGGGCAGGATCACCGTCGTCGTCGGGCCCAACGGCTGCGGCAAGTCGACCCTCCTGCGCGGGCTCGCACGTCTGTTGCGCCCCACCGAGGGCAGCGTCCACCTCGCCTCCGACGGCGCCCACGACGACGTCTGGTCGCTGCGGCCCAAGGGGTTCGCCCGCCACGTCGCGCTCCTCCCGCAGAGCCCGCCCGTGCCCGAGGGCATCACCGTCGTCGACCTCGTCGGCCGCGGCCGGCACCCGCACCGCAAACTGGTCCGCCGGTGGTCGCGGGCCGACGACGAGGCTGTCACCAGGGCCATGCGGGCGACCGGGACCATCGAGCTCGCCGAGCGACCCGTCGACGAGCTGTCCGGCGGCCAGCGACAGCGCGTGTGGATCGCCCTGACCCTCGCCCAGGAGACCGACGTCGTGCTCCTCGACGAGCCCACGACCTACCTCGACCTCGCGCACCAGGTCGACGTCCTGGACCTGTTGCGCGACCTCAACCGCAGCCGGGGGACGACCGTCGTCATGGTGCTGCACGACCTCAATCTGGCGGCCCGCTACGCCGACCACGTCGTTGCCCTGCGCGACGGCCGTCTCGTCGGCAGCGGCGCGCCGGCCGACCTCGTCGACGAGGAGTTCGTGGCGCAGGTCTTCGGCCTCCGCAGCCGTGTCATCGCCGACCCCGTCACCGGCTCGCCGCTCGTCGTGCCCACCTCCACCCACCACCAGAGCGGAGCCACCTCGTGACCACCACCGCCGTCAGCCCCGTCCTGCTCCTGACCGCCGTCGTCCGACGGGTCGAGCGACTCAGTCCGTCCTTCGTCCGGATCCGTCTGGGCGGCAACGGTTTCGAGCACCTCGGCCCCGAGGGGCCCACGCTCGACCAACGCGTCAAGCTGCTCATCCCGTCGCCGGGGAGGCCGGCGCCGAGCGCGCTCCTCGACCCCGACGGGTGGTATGCCGCGTGGCTCGCGCTGCCGGAGGCCGACCGTGGTCACCTGCGCACCTACACGGCCCGCGGCGTCGAGGGGGAGGGCGACGACCGCCAGCTCGTCGTCGACTTCGTGCTGCACGGTCACGGCCCGCTCGGCGCGGCCAACCCGCTCGGCGCAGGCGGCGCGGCTGCCGGTCCCGCCGGCACGTGGGCGGCGCGAGCCGCCGTCGGCGACGAGGTCGGCCTGCTTGCCCCGCGCCGCGGTCACGAACACGCCTTCGGAGGGATCGAGTTCGACCCGGGCGCCGCGGGGCGACTGCTCCTCGTCGCCGACGAGACGGCCTTGCCTGCGCTCGCGTCCATCGTCGAGTCCCTGCCGGCTTGCACCCGGGGCGTGGCCGTCGTGGAGGTGCCGGACGCCACGGACTTCCTCGACGTCCGCTTCCCGGCCGGGATCCAGCGTCACTGGATCGCTCGCGGGGCCCGCCCCAGGGGCGAGCAGACCCTCGCCGTGCTGCGCGAGCGCCTGGACCTGCACCCGGAGCGTGCCGTCGCCGACGCCTCGTCCCTCGGCCCATCGACCGACCTCGACGACGCCGTGTGGGAGACGCCGGCCCACAGCTCCTCGGGTGACGACGTCACGGCATCCCGGCGGGCGCGGCCCCGACCAGGCGATCGCGACACGTATGCCTGGGTCGCCGGCGACTCCGACACGGTCAAGGCCTGTCGGCGCCTCCTCGTGGGCGAGGGAGGCATGCCCCGTCCGCAGGTCGCCTTCATGGGGTACTGGAAGCAGGGACGCTCCGGCTGAGCAGCGCCTTTCTCCACCCCGCCCGGACGGCGCGTCGCGGCACGGCGCGCCGACCGGCATACGGCCGCTTGCGCTCGACGGGCCCGGGCAGGGGAGAATGCGCTGTGCGGCCACCGTCGTCCGCAGGTCGCCACGCCGTGGCGCCGCGGCGTTGCCGCGACCGAACGACGGAAGAAGGTCCATGGAGATCTGGCCGGGCAAGCCCTACCCACTCGGAGCGACGTACGACGGCTCGGGGGTCAACTTCGCCGTCTTCTCCGAGGTCGCCGAACGTATCGAGCTCTGCCTGCTCGACGACGACCTGAACGAGACGCGTTTCGACCTGCCTGAGACGGACGGCTTCGTGTGGCACGGCTACGTGCCCTACGTGCAGCCCGGGCAGCGCTACGGCTTCCGCGTGCACGGACCCTACGACCCCGCGAACGGCCACCGCTGCAACCCGAGCAAGTTCCTCCTCGACCCGTACGCCAAGGCGATCGAGGGCCAGGCCGAGAACGACCAGTCGCTCTACTCGTACACCTTCGGCGACGCCAAGGCAGCGACGACGACGAAGATCAACACCGACGACAACGTGCGCCACACGATGCACTCCATCGTCATCAACCCGTTCTTCGACTGGGGCGACGACCGCCCGCCGCGCCACGAGTACCACGAGACCATCATCTACGAGGCCCACGTCAAGGGCCTGACGATGCTTCACCCGGAGATCCCGGAGGAGATCCGCGGCACCTATGCCGGCATCTCGCACCCGGCGATGATCAAGCACCTGAGCGACCTCGGCATCACCGCCATCGAGCTCATGCCCGTGCACCAGTTCGTCCAGGACGCGCCGCTCGTCGACCGCGGCCTGTCCAACTACTGGGGCTACAACACCATCGGCTTCCTCGCCCCGCACAACGAGTACTCCGCCGGTGGCCAGCGCGGGCAGCAGGTGCTCGAGTTCAAGGCCATGGTCAAGGCGCTGCACGCGGCGAACATCGAGGTCATCCTCGACGTCGTCTACAACCACACGGCCGAGGGCAACCACATGGGCCCGACGCTGGCCTTCCGCGGGCTCGACAACAACAGCTACTACCGCCTCGTCAGCGACGACCTCAGCCACTACTACGACACCACGGGCACGGGCAACAGCCTCCTCATGCGCAGCCCGCACGTGCTGCAGCTGATCATGGACTCCCTGCGCTACTGGGTCACCGAGATGCACGTCGACGGCTTCCGCTTCGACCTCGCCGCGACGCTGGCCCGCCAGTTCCACGAGGTCGACAAGCTGTCGGCCTTCTTCGACCTCATCCAGCAGGACCCGGTCGTCAGCCAGGTCAAGCTCATCGCCGAGCCGTGGGACGTCGGCGAGGGCGGCTACCAGGTCGGCAACTTCCCGCCGCTCTGGACCGAGTGGAACGGCAAGTTCCGCGACACGGTGCGCGACTTCTGGCGCGGTGAGGGTGGTGCCCTCGGCGAGTTTGCTTCTCGTTTCACCGGATCCAGCGACCTCTACGAGCACTCGGGCCGCAAGCCGATCGCCTCGATCAACTTCGTGACGGCGCACGACGGCTTCACCCTGCGCGACCTCGTGTCCTACAACGACAAGCACAACGAGGCCAACGGCGAGGGCAACAACGACGGCGAGAGCCACAACCGCTCGTGGAACTGCGGTGTCGAGGGGCCGACGAACGACCCGGTCATCCGCGACCTGCGGCTGCGCCAGCAGCGCAACTTCCTCACGACGCTGCTCTTCTCGCAGGGCGTGCCGATGATGCTGCACGGCGACGAGCTCGGTCGCACGCAGGGCGGCAACAACAACGGCTACTGCCAGGACAACGACATCTCGTGGATCCAGTGGGTCCTCGACGAGGACGACCAGAAGCTCCTCGTCTTCACCCAGTCGCTCGTCAAGCTGCGGCGCGAGCACCCGGTGTTCCGGCGCCGCCGGTTCTTCGCCGGCAACGCCGACCACGGTGGCGAGAGCGAGCTCGGCGACATCGCCTGGTTCACGCCCGAGGCACAGCACATGGACGAGGAGGCCTGGAGCAACGGCCTGGCCAAGTCGCTCATGATCTTCCTCAACGGCTCGGCGATCCCCGAGCCGGACCCGCGCGGCCAGCAGATCCTCGACGACTCGTTCCTCGTGATGTTCAACGCCCACGACCAGCCGCTGACCTTCACGCTGCCCGACGAGGAGTACGGCGCCGAGTGGATCCCGGTCATCGACACGGCCCTGCACGAGGTCGAGGCCAACCACCTCGACGCCACGTGGCAGATCCAGGTGCAGCCCCGCAGCATCGTCGTGCTGAGGTGCCCGCGCGAGATCGTCTCGCCCATCATCCCGGGCGTCACGGAGGAGGCCACCGCGTGAGGTATGCCAGCGCACCCGTCTCGACCCACCGGCTCCAGCTCGAGCCGGACTTCACCCTCGACGACGCGCTCGCGCAGGTGAAACACCTTGCGGCACTGGGGATCACGCACCTCTACCTGTCGCCGATCCTGCAGGCCACCGTCGGATCCAAGCATGGCTACGACGTCACCGACCACACGTCGGTGGCGGCAGGGCTCGGCGGCGACGCCGGCTTCGCCCGCCTCGTCGAGGCCGCCCACGAGGCCGGGCTCGGCGTGGTCGTCGACGTCGTGCCCAACCACATGACGACACCGACGCCGCTCTCGCTCAACCGCCCGCTGTGGTCGGTGCTCCGCGAGGGCCGGCAGTCGGCATACGCCACGTGGTTCGACGTCGACTGGGACGCCCAGGACGGGCACCTCCTCATGCCGGTGCTCGGGGCGCCGCTCGACGAGGTTCTCGCAGCGGGGGACATCTCCGTGGGGGAGCACGAGGGTGAGGCGGTCGTGCAGTACTACGACCACGTCTTCCCGCTCGCGCCCGGCACGGACCCGCGGCTGCCGATCGGTGAGCTGCTCGACGCCCAGCACTACCGCCTCGCGTCGTGGACGGTCGGCGACTCCGAGCTGAACTACCGCCGCTTCTTCGACGTCACGTCGCTCATCGCGGTGCGGGTCGAGGAGCCCGAGGTCTTCGACGCCACGCACGCCCTCCTCGTCGACGGGATCCGCTCCGGCGCGATCGACGGGCTGCGCATCGACCACCCGGACGGCCTCGCCGACCCCGAGGGCTACCTCGAGCGACTCGCCGAAGCGACCGGTGACGCGTGGATCGTCGTCGAGAAGATCCTCGAGGGCGAGGAGCACCTGCCGCACTCGTGGCGGACGGCAGGCACCACCGGCTACGACGCGCTGCTGCGCATCGGCGGGCTCTTCGTCGACCCCGCCGGGGCCGAACCCCTCGACGACCTGTCGACCGAGCTGCTCGGAGAGCGGCAGGACCTCGGGGACATCGTCACCGAGTCGAAGCGGTGGGTCGTCCAGGTCATGCTTGCCACCGAGGTGAGCCGGCTCATGCGACTCGTCGCGCGGGCGCGGCCGGACCTCGAGGAGGTCGCCGCTCGCGAGGTGCTCGAGGCGATGCTCGTCGGCATGGACCGTTACCGCGTCTACATCCGCCCCGGCCACCCACGCGAAGGTCTGTCGGCCGAGCCGCTCGAGCTTGCCGTCGTCGAGGGAGCCGGATCCCGCTACGACTCGCTCGACCGCGCGTGCGTCGAAGGTCTCGTCGACCTCGCCCTCGGCGAGGGGGACTCACAGGACGACCCGGCGCGCGACGAGTTCGTCGTGCGGTTCCAGCAGACGTGCGGTCCCGCCATGGCCAAGGCGATCGAGGACACGGCGTACTACCGGTACGTCCGGCTCGTCGGGCTCAACGAGGTCGGCGGCGACCCGACCCGGGTGGGCCTGCCGACGTCCGCCTTCCACGGGTTCGCCGAGAACCTGCTCGGTGAGTGGCCGCAGTCGATGACGACGCTCTCGACGCACGACACGAAGCGGTCCGAGGACGTGCGGGCGCGGCTCTTCGTGCTCGCGGAACGACCGGAGGCGTGGGCGACCTGGGTGCGCGCGGCACGAGAGCTGGCGACACCGGTCCGCGCCCAGGAGCTCGACACGCTCACCGAGTACTTCCTCTGGCAGACCCTCGTCGGGGCGTGGCCGATCAGTGAGGAGCGGCTGCAGGCCTACGCGCTCAAGGCGATCCGCGAGTCGAAGCTCTTCACGCGCTGGACCGAGCCGAACGAGGCCTACGAGTCGGCGGTCGAGCGGTTCGTCTCGGGCGTCGTCACGACACCGGAGATCGTGGCCCACGTCGAGGACTGGGTCGACTCGACGGGGCGCGAGACGCGTGCCAACGTCCTCGGCCAGAAGCTCGTCCAGCTGACGATGCCGGGCGTGCCTGACGTCTACCAGGGGACCGACCTCGTCGACCTGTCGCTCGTCGACCCCGACAACCGGCGGCTCGTCGACTACGACGACCGTCGCGACCGGCTCGCCCGCCTCGACGGCGGCGGTGCCCCGGCGGACCTCGACGACGAGAAGCTGCTCGTCACCACGGCCGCCCTGCGCACGCGCCGCGAGTGGCCCGAGTGCTTCACGGGTGAGGACGCAACGTATGTCCCGGTCGCGACGGGCTCCGAGCACGCCGTGGCCTTCGGTCGGGGCACGGGCGACGACGTGGAGGTCGTGACCGTGGTGACGCGGCTCGCCGGCCGGCTCGCCGACGCCGGCGGCTTCGGGGACGCCACCCTCGACCTGCCCGAGGGGCGCTGGTCCGACGTCGTGTCCGCGCGCACCTTCGACGGTGGGCGCACGCGCCTCGCCGACCTCGTCGGTGACGACGGCCTGCCCGTCGCGCTGCTCGTGCGGGTACGGGACGAGTCATGACCCCCGAGAGCCTCAGCGTCTGGGCGCCATCAGCGTCACGGGTCGACGTCGTCCTCGCCCGGGTCGACGGGTCCGGCGCCGAGCCGACCTCGGCGGCGCAGCGGCACGCCATGACCGCCGGCGACGGCGGCTGGTGGACGTGGCCGCGCCCGGACGACGTCACCCTGGACTACTCCTTCAGCATCGACGGAGGCGACCCCAGGCCCGACCCGCGGAGTGCCTGGCTGCCGCACGGTGTCCACGCGGCAAGCCGCACCTTCGACGCGGCGGCTCACACCTGGGGTGACGCTGAGTGGCGCGGCACCCGTGACGGCCGTGGCGTCCTCGGCGGCGTCGTCTACGAGCTGCACATCGGGACGTTCACGCCGGAGGGCACCTTCGACGCGGCGATCGCCCACCTCGAGCACCTCGTCGAGCTCGGAGTCGACATCGTCGAGGTCATGCCCGTCGCCGCCTTCGCCGGCACACACGGCTGGGGCTACGACGGGGTCGCGCCGTATGCCGTCCAGCAGACGTACGGCGGCCCGGCAGCCTTCCAGCGTTTCGTCGACGCGTGCCACGTCCGGGGCCTTGGCGTGTGCCTCGACGTCGTCTACAACCACCTCGGTCCCACCGGCAACTACCTCGCCGAGTTCGGGCCCTACTTCACCGACACCCACACGACGCCATGGGGGCCCGCCGTCAACCTCGACGCGGACGGCAGCCACGAGGTGCGCCGCTGGGTCGTCGACAACGCCGTCCGGTGGTTCCGCGACTTCCACGTCGACGCGCTTCGGCTCGATGCCGTGCACGAGCTGCGCGACACGTCCGAGCCGCACATCCTCGCCCAGCTCTCCGGCGAGACCGCTTCTCTCGCAGACGAGCTCGGCCGGCCACTCGACCTCATCGCCGAAAGTGACCTCAACGACGCCGTCATGGTGACGCCCACCGCCGAGGGCGGCCGCGGCATGACGGCCCAGTGGGACGACGACATCCACCACGCCCTCCACGTCGCCCTGACCGGCGAGACGCAGGGCTACTACGCCGACTTCGCCGGCGGCAACGAGGCGTGGCCCGAGGGCGGCGCCATCTCGGTGCTGGCCAAGACACTCACCGACGCCTTCCTGCACGACGGTCGGGTCTCCACCTTCCGGGGCGAGCGCTGGGGCGCGCGGGTCGACCCCGAGACGCGCTCGGGGCACGAGTTCCTCGCCTACCTGCAGACCCACGACCAGGTCGGCAATCGCGCGACGGGTGACCGCATCAGTGACCAGGTCTCGCCCGGGCAGCAGGCGATCGGCGCCGCCCTCTACCTGCTCTCCCCGTTCACGGCCATGGTCTTCATGGGCGAGGAGTGGCGTGCGAGCACGCCGTTCGCGTTCTTCACCTCCTTCGAGGAGGAATGGCTGGCCGACGCGGTGCGCTCCGGCCGACGTGCCGAGTTCGCCGCCCACGGGTGGGACGAGGCCGATGTCCCCGACCCCCAGGACCCCGCGACCCGGGCGCACAGCGTGCTCGACTGGAGCGAGCCGAATGCGCCGGGCCACAACGAGATGCTCCACTTCTACCGTGAGCTCATCAAGGTCCGGCGCACGCAGCCGGACGTCGCCTCGGGTGACCTGCGTGCCACGACGGTGACCTTCGACGAGACTGCCCGCTGGATGATCCTGTCGCGCGGGTCGGTGCACGTGGTGGCCAACCTCGCGGGCCGCGCCGGCGTCGTCCCGTTCGCGGGCGAGGTCGAGCACGTGCTCGCCTCGTGGGGGCGGTCGCCGATCGTCGACTCGCACGGTGTCAGCCTCGACGGCCACGACGTCGCCGTCCTGCGCACGACCGCCTGACCTCAGACGCCACACGAGTGGCCGCCACGTCTCCCTGGTCCCACCACCAGCAGCTCGAGTGGCCGCCACGTCCCTCTGGTCCCACCCTCGGTGGTAGGCGTGGTGTCAAGAGGTCACTCGAGTGAGACCGAGCGTTGACGCGAGCGGGCGGACGAGCGAGCGAGTGAGGGGGCAGGGCCCACTGCCGGTCGATCTGGCGGAGCCCACCCCGGTGCGTCACGACTCCTTGACGCGGACCATGCCCTCCTGGGCCGTCGTGGCGACGAGGGTGCCCTCCTGGCTGAAGATCTCACCGATCGAGAGGCCGCGACCGCTGACGGCCGACGGAGACTGCTGGGCGTAGAGCAGCCACTCGTCGACGCGCACGTCGCGGTGGAACCACATCGAGTGGTCGAGGCTCGCGACCCGCAGGCGACGGTCGGTCCAGACCAGACCGTGCCGGCGCAGCACCGGCTCGAGGAGCGAGTAGTCGCTCGAGTAGGCCAGGACCGCGGCGTGCAGCAGGGGGTCGTCGGGCAGGCGGTCGATGGCGCGCATCCACACGTGGTTCGTCGCGACCTGCTCGGGCCCGGCGTCGAGAAACATGTTGCTCTCGACCGGCCGCAGCTCGATCGGTCGCGATTCGGCGAGGTGCCGGGCGCCGGGGTGGTCGACGCCGCGGAACGCGTCGGCCAGCGACGTGAGCCCGTCGGGTCCGGCGACCTGCGGCATCGCGTTCTGGTGGTCGAGACCCCCTGCACGCTCCTGGAACGAGCACACCATCGACATGATGGGCGCGCCCTTCTGGACTGCATGGACCCGGCGGGTCGAGAACGAGTTGCCGTCGCGCATCTCCTCGACGGCGAAGCGGATCGGCAGCGTGTCGTCGCCCGGCCGCATGAAGTAGCCGTGCAGCGAGTGAATCGGCCGCGCGCCGTCGCCGTCGTTGAGGTCACGCACGGTGATGCCGGCGGCCATGACGCACTGGGCGAGGACCTGACCCCCGAAGACGCGCCCGTGCGGCATCTTCTGGCTGCGCCCCTCGAAGACCCGGGCGGATGATGCGCCGATCGACTCCGCGGCGTCACGTCCCTGGACGTCGGTGACGGCGATCTGCGCGGTGCCGACGTCACGGAGGGTCAGCACCTCGATGAGGTCCTCGAGTGGGGGCAGCGGGCGCGGTTCGGCGGGGGCGTCGGCACTCACAGGTCGACCCTAGTGGCCCCGGACGAGTGCTCGCTGCTGCCCGCGACGCGCGTCACCCTTCCATCGCCAGGGCCATCGGCAGGACGGCCGGCGCACCGGCCTCGCGCAGCAGCCCGGCACAGACCGTGAGCGTCCACCGTGAGTCGCTGACGTCGTCGAGCAGCAGGACCGGACCCGGGACGCCGTTGAGCGAGGCCGCGAGCTCGGGGCCGACGGCGAGCCGACCCCACACGTTGGCGAGCCGGAAGGCGCTGTTGCCGCCGGGCTCGCCGACGGGGCCGCCCTCGACGAGGTCGAGCGCACCGAGGTAGGGGAGCCGTCCCAGCTGTCCGAGGCCGGCGGCCAGCGACTCGACGAGCAGCGGGCGCCGACGCGACGGCACGGAGACGATGGCCGCCGGCCGTTCCTGCCACCCCCACCCGGCGAGCACGTCGACACAGGCGCGGACGACCTCGGCGGGGACTTCACGGTCCTCGCCGCGGAGCAGCTCACGGAGCCGCTGACCCCACCCGAGGTCGCTGAGGCGGGCGACGGCGCGGCCCTCCTGCATCGAGACCGACGGCGCGATCTTGCCCTTGAGCGGGACGCCCAGACGGTCCATGCCGGACGGCCACTGCGCACGGGACTCGAGGACGACGCCGGGGCGCTCGAGGCGCGAGCGGGCGGTGTTCACGGCGGCCTCGGGGATCGTCGTGTCGAACCAGGGATCGGTGCACCGGTCGCACCGCCCACAGGGCTCGGCGGAGTCGTCGTCGAGGGTCTGCTGGAGGAAGGCCATGCGGCAGCGGTCGGTGCGTTCGTAGTCGACCATGAGCTGCTGCTCGCGCTCGCGCGCCTCGGTGACGCGTCCATAGCGCTCGGCGTCGTAGGTCCACGGCTCACCGGTGGCGGTCCATCCGCCGGGCACGCGGTGCACGGCGCCGTCGACGTCGAGGACCTTGAGGAGCAGCTCGAGACGCGTGCGGCGCACGTCGACGATGGACTCGAGGGCGACCGTCGACAGGGCCCGGGGGGACTCGGACAGGGCGCGCACGACGGCATCGGCCTGGTCCTGCTTGGGCATGGACGCGGACGCGAAGTAGCGCCAGATGTCCTTGTCCTCGGGCCCCGGCATGAGGAGGACGTCGGCGCGCTCCGTGGCGCGGCCGGCTCGCCCGACCTGCTGGTAGTACGCGACGGGTGACGACGGTGCCCCGAGGTGCAGGACGAAGCCCAGGTCGGGCTTGTCGAAGCCCATGCCGAGGGCCGAGGTCGCGACGAGGGCCTTGACCTCGTTGTCGCGCAAGGCCTCCTCGAGGCGGATCCGCTCCGAGGGCTCGGTGCGGCCGGTGTAAGCAGCGACCTTGTGGCCGGCCTCGCGCAGCGCGACCGCCACGTCCTCGGCAGCGGCCACGGTCAGGGCGTAGACGATGCCCGACCCCTGCAGCTCACCGAGGTGCGCGATGAGCCAGGCGAGACGCTGCTCTGGTGCGGCGAGCGGCAGCACCCCGAGCCGCAGCGACGCCCGGGCAAGGGGGCCGCGCAGGGTCAGGACGTCACGGCCACCAGCGCCGAGCTGCTCGACGACGTCGGTCACCACGCGCGCGTTGGCCGTGGCCGTCGTCGCGAGGACCGGCGTCCGTTCGGGCAGCGTCATGAGCAGGTCGCGGATGCGGCGGTAGTCGGGGCGGAAGTCGTGACCCCAGTCGCTGATGCAGTGGGCCTCGTCGACGACGAGGAGCCCGCACGACTCGGCGAGGGCGGGCAGCTGCTCGTCGCGGAACCGGGGGTTGTTGAGGCGCTCGGGGCTGACGAGCAGGACGTCGACCTCGCCCCTGGCGAGGGCGCCGGACACGGCGCCCCACTCGTCGGCGTTCGTCGAGTTGAGGGTGACGGCCTTGATGCCGGCGCGCTCGGCGGCAGCGATCTGGTCGCGCATGAGCGCGAGGAGGGGGCTGACGATGACGGTCGGCCCGGCACCCTCGGCACGGCGCAGCGCGGTGGACACGAAGTAGACAGCGGACTTGCCCCACCCGGTCCGCTGCACGACGAGCACGCGCCGACGACCGGCGACGAGCTCGTTGACGGCCTCGAGCTGCCCGTCGCGGAAGTCGACGTCGTCGCGACCGACGAGGCGCCGCAGCGCGGTCGTGGCCCGCTCGCGCAGGGCGGGGTCGACGTCGGCAACGGGGGGAGCGGCGGGGGGTGACGTCATGGCATCCAACCTACGGGTCCCCACCGACCGGGCCGACCGGCATACCCGGGCTGTGGAGGGGCCCGCGTCCCACCAAGGGGATGTGGACGAGCGGCGAGACAGGCGGCTGGAAGGATGGGGGCATGACGGAGACCGAACCGCAGGCCACGCCGTATGCCGCCCACGTGTCGCTGCGCTGGTCCGACATGGACGCCTACGCGCACATCAACAACGTGCAGTTCCTGCGACTGCTCGAGGATGCGCGCGTCATCGCGTTCCGCGACTGGTTCGAGGGCGGGGGAGCGGGCGACAAGACCCTGCTCGACGAGGGCGTGCTCGTGTCGCGCCACGAGATCGAGTACCGCCGCCCCCTCGGATTCCGACACGCCCCCGTCGAGATCCAGATGTGGGTCTCGCGAGTGGGTGGCGCGGGCTTCGACGTCGCCTACATCGTCACCGACCCCGACGGTGTCGGCGAGGGCGAGCGGCCGGTCTACGCCGTCGCCGAGACCGAGCTCGCGCTCTACGACTTCGCGAGCGAGGCGCCGCGGCGCATGCGCCCCGACGAGAGCGCGTCGGTGCAGGTCCACGTCGGCGGTCCCGCGCCCTTCCGGAAGCGACGCCGGTGACCGGCACGCCGCAGATCGACTTCGGCGACCCACGCGGTCTCGCCGACCTCGGCACCTACCTCGCCCGGGCGAGCCGCGCCAACCCCGACGGTGCCGTGCGCCTCCAGGTGCTCGGCACTCTCCTCGTCACCACGGTGGCGGTCATCGAGGGCACGGGGCTCATGGGTGACGGCACCGTCCTCGGCATGCGCGTCGTGACGATCGCGCCCTCCGACGCCGTCGACACGACCGTGTCCTTCGCGTCGGTCGCCGACCGTCTCGCCCGCGACGGCGCGAGCGCCCTGCTGAGCGTCCCGCCGACGACCGTCCGCGCTCCGTGGAGCGGGCTCACGCCCCCGCGGGACGGCTGGGAGCCGGTTGGCCATCTCGACGGTGGGGCCATCGACTCCATTGCGCGCCAAGGCATCTCGCAGGTCGCCGAGGGCACTCCCGAGAACGCCGGGGGTCACGCGGTCGACGCGCTCCGGCGGCGGACCTGGGGTGCCATGAGCGACACCGTGCCGCCCATCGCGGCGGGACTCGCCTTCGGTGCGCACGTGCTCGGCTTCACGGCTCCGGGCGAGCCGGCGTCGATCGCGGCCCACGGCCGGTGGACGCGCCTCAGCACGTCGCGGGGGCACGTCCTCGTCCGCTGACCCGATGGCGTATGCCGTCCGCCGCGGTCGGGGGTGCGGCGGGGTCGCGACGTGGCGCGGGGAGGCGGCTCAGGCGTGCCCGGTCCACGCGCCGCGCTGGAGGAGGACGTCCTTGAGCACGTCGATGCGGTCGCTGACCAGCCCGTCGACGCCGAGGTCGAGCAGCCGCCGCATCTCGTCGGCGTCGTCGATGGTCCAGACGTGGACCTGCTTGCCGAAGCGGTGCGCGGTGTCGACGAGGCGACGGGTGACGACGGGCACCGACCGTCCGCGCAGCGGGATCGACGGAGGCACCTGGAAGACGTCCGCCGGCGTGCGGAAGACCGAGGTCAGGACGCCGGGTCCGAAGCGGGCCAGGGCCGTGCCGACCTGGGCCGCCGCAGTCGCGACGGTGCCGCGGGACAGGCGGCGGAAGTGCGAGATGTTGCGCTGGGAGAACGAGCCGACGCAGACCTGGTCGTGCAGCCCGCGCTCCTCGATGATGCGCCAGAGCGGCTCGGCCGTGCCCGGCGCCTTGAGGTCGATGTTGAGGCTGATGTCGGGCCACGCGTCAAGGACGTCGGTGAGCAACGGCACGTGCCCGCCGTCGCCGACCTCGGCGTGCGAGACCTCGGACCAGGGCAGGTCGCGGATGCGCCCGCGAGCGTTGCTGACCCGGTCGAGCCTCGTGTCGTGGAACGCGACGAGCTCGCCGTCGCGGGTGACGTGGACGTCGGTCTCGAGGTGGGTGTATCCGAGGTCGACGGCGTTGCCGAAGGCCGTCATCGTGTTCTCGAGCCCGACGTTCGGCGCGTAGAGCGAGCCGCCTCGGTGGGCCAGCGCCACGGGCGTGTGTGCGAGGTAGGCCCGTGTCGTCACCATGCCGCCGACATTATCGGTACCGCAACGTCCTTCCGGATCCGTCCGGCGCGGTGTTCACGCGACTCCGGCGTCGCACCAGCGGATCGGAGCGCTCACCCGGTCGTGCCCGTGCCGTCGCCCCTCACGGGATCGGTGCATGGCCGGTCTGTTGCGCGCGTGGCGGCACGCGCTCGGCGAGGCTCGCCGAGGACCTGGAGGAACCGGTTCGCGGTCGCACTCCACGTCAGGCCTGCAGCGCGCTCCGAACACGCCCTTCGTACGTCGCGGAGCCGCTCGAGGTCGCTCAGGCCGCGGATCGCTGCGGCGACCTCCTCCGGTGAGTCAGGTGCGACCATCACCCCGGCCGATCCGACGACTTCGGGCAGCCCGCCCTTCGAGGTCGCGACGACCGCGCATCCCGATGCCATTGCCTCCAGGGCTGCGAGGCCGAACGGCTCCTCCACGCGCGACAGCGCGCAGGCGATGTCGTACGTGCGCAGCTCCACGGCGAGCTGGTCGTGGGGCATCCATCCGAGCATCCGTCCCCCTGCGAGGGCCACCGCGTCGGCGACCCGAGAGGCGTACGCGTCGGCGACGGCCTGATCGAATCCGAAGGTGCGCAGCTCGCCGATGACGGTCAACTCGACGTCGCGGCCCTCCTGACGCAACATCGCCACGCCGAGGGCGGCCGCATCCTGGCCCTTGTTCGGGTCGATCCGTCCGTGGCAGACGACGCGCAGCGGACGACCAGACGGCGGCTCGCTCGGCGGGTGGAACAGGCGCGTGTCGACGCCATTGTGGACCACCAGTGGCGAAACGCGGCCGTCCGAGCCGGTTGCCGTGGCCCGCGCCACTGCCTCGCTGACGGCGAGGACCAGCACCTCGTCGGGAACGTCGCGCAGCGCTTCGGTGGCTTGGCTGTCCGGGAAGTTGTGCAGCCAGAGCACGACTCGCGCCTTCCGGTCGCGACGAGCCAGCCGGGTTGCCGTGACGGGGTCGTTCGCGATGACGACATCACCGTGCGGGGCTCGGTCGAGTCCCCGTCGGACCGCTGACCAGTAGGCGGCGTAGTCCCATCGGGGGAGGCCCCGCACGCGTGCCGCCAGGCTGGCGAGCTTGCGGGCCACGACGGGCCGTGGATGTGCCGGCCCGAAGTCCAGTCGCGTCACGGACAGGTCGGGATACACGTCCTCGCCGTCGTCGGGTGCGAGCACCACGCACTCGTGTCCCATGAGGCCCAGCTCCGTGACGAGCTGCCGGGTCACCGTCGCGACGGCTCCCGACCAGCCGGGCGTGAAGTACTCGTCGACGGGCAACACGAACGTGAAGCGCATGCGTTCAGCGCCGCATGGCGGCGCGGTCGCGTCGGATGCCGGTCATGGCTGCGGGGAAGCCCGCCGCGACCCCGGCGGCAACCGCAGCGGCCCGCGTGACGCCGCCGACCATGGTCCGAGCGGTCGCAGTGGCCCCGACACGCGGAGCGGAGCTCAGCGCGCGGACCGAGCGTCGTAGCTCATCCAGGACTTCACGTGATGCGAGTCCGAGATACCTCCCCACGATTGGCGAACCGATCCCGTACACCCTGCCTAACAGGACCACGGTGTTCCGGTTCGCGAAGTACACGTACCGTCGGTCGAACCGCTTCCCCTTGGCGTACTCGCCGGGCAGGTGGTCGACGATCGCGTCGGGGGTGTAGACGAGGCGTCCGCCCTGCTGGCGTACGCGCAGGGCAAGGTCGCTCTCCTCACGTAGGCACGTCCCCGGGTAGCCCCCATGGATGCCGCCCACGGCTTCGATGGCCCGCCGGCGGAACGACATGTTCGCCCCCAGCAAATGGTCGACGTCGACGTCGCGGCCCGGGTCCGAGGCGAAGAAGCCGGTGAGTCGTCCGTCGGGCAGGAGCAAACCGATGGAGCCGATGCCCTCCTCGCGCTCACCGGGGTAGCCGTTGAGCGCGCTCCCGCCCACGCCGTCAACCGTGGGGTCGTCGTACCTCCGCACGAGCTCGACGAGCCAGTCCGTGCGCGCGTTGGCGTCGTCGTCCAGGAAGGCGATCACATCCTCCGAGCACAGCGAGACTCCGATGGCTCGCGACTCCGGAGTATGACCGCGACCCAATGGGTTGCGGGCGTAGACCACGTCGGGGAAGGCCCTCAGGGCATCTCTGGTCCTGTTGTCCGACGACGAGTCGACCACGACGATCCGTTCCGGACGCCGGCTTTGCTGCTCGAGGTGGCGGAGGCAGTCGACCACCCGTCCAGGTCGGTTGTACGTCGGTATGACGACCGCGATGGTGAGCATGTCAGATCTCTCCAGACTGTCGGAAGCGTGTCGGACCCTCGAAGCTCGCCGCGAGGTCGTCGTCGGGCACGGGCCGACCGACCCTGCCCACCCCGCGGAACGCGTACCGCCGGGGCTGGTCACGCAGGAGGCGCAGCTCGCGATGGAAGGCGCTCGATCGTCGCCGGTCGAGCAGAACTTCGTCGTACGGGTCGCGGCCCGCGACAACGCATCGTGCGGCGTACCTGAGTCGGTGGCTCAGTTCCCGCACCCGCGGCATCGCCAGTCGAACATGGAGCCAGTGATGGAAGTAGTAGGCGTCGCACCGCCCATAGCCTTCGGCGATGCCACGCAGCCGCCGAGCGTCGAGGCGAGACTCGTCGAAGCGGTGCTCGACCAGCGCGTCGCGCACTCCGCGAACGCGGTAACCGGCTTCGAGCGCCTGCACGTACAGCAGGACGTCCTCCGCCCCGGGCCAGCGGGCAGTTCCCAGCAGATCATCGAACCCGATCCGCCTCGCCACCTCGGACGTGATGCCCATGCTCGCGCCCGCAAGTCCGGGGTTGCTGAGAGGCGGGGTCGGATTGTGGGCGAAGTACCGCGCCGCCAGCGTCGGTGTCATCCACGGACGCCACAGTCCTTCCGACATGGCTATGCCGCCACTGACGACGTCCGCGTCACCGTCGAGCATCGCGCGAGCCATGGTGAGCACCCACGGGCCCGGCACAATGACGTCATCGTCGGTGAAGAGAATCACCTGCGCACGCGCGATGGTGCAGCCGTGCTCGCGGGCACGGCCGATGCCGGCCTGGGCCTCCACCGTTCGGCGGACGCGGGGATCCTCGGCCGCGGCGGCGACGACGCTCGGTGTGGCGTCAGTGGATCCGTTGTCGATGATGACCAGCTCGCTGGAGATCCCGGAGGCCTGAGCCACGTCCATTGATCGCAGTACCGCTTCGATCGACGTAGCGAGACGAGCCGCACGGTTGCGAGTGCAGATGAGCACCGACACGTCAGGAGCAGTGGCGTCGGGCTTCATCGTGAGTTCCCTTTGAGTAGTGCGTCGAGGCGCTGCCAGGTCGCCTGCCACGTCAGCTCCCGCGCGCGCACCAGTGCGTCGACTCCGCGGCGGCGGCGTAGACCTGGATCGCGGAGCAGACGCTCGAGGTCACCGGCGAGTGCGCACGGATCCTCCCGGCTGAAGAGAGCGCCCGATCCCGCCAGGATCTCCGGCGATCCGCCCGTTGCGCTGGCGACCACGGGCTGACCGCTTGCCATTCCCTCCAGAAGCGCGAGTGCGCAGGGCTCGTCCCAACGCGACGGGAGCACGTGGATGTCGGATGCTGCGAGCGCCGCCGGGAGCTCCGCGTGAGTGACGTGACCAAGCGTGTTGACCGTGACGCCACGGGCCCTCAGCGACGTGATACGCGCTTCGATGCTGTCGAGGTAGGAGTTCCCGTGCCTCTCTCCCCAGTTGGTGTCTCCCGTCACCTGAAGCGAGAAGGCGATTCCGCGATCAGAGATCAGCGTCGCAGCATCTAAGAGGACGTCCACGCCCTTCTCCACGGCGATCCGGCCGACGAATCCGATGACGGGAACCCGTTCTGGCCGCTCAGCGCCCGCGAAGCGCGCTACATCGACCCCGTTGAGGTTGACCTGGACGCGACCGGGCGTCAACCGGTACACCTGCTCAACAGCCCGCGCCAGGTAGGCGCTGACCGCCATCGAGATGATGCCGGAGTCTGCCGCATACATCCGACGAAATCGGTCCGACGAGACCTCCAAGTTGTGAAACCAGTGGACGACGCGCACCGTCGGGAACCGGCGTCGAAGGTACACGGCCAGTTCCGGGTCGTTGCTCAGGACGACGCTGTCGAGCGCCTCGCCCTGGAGCACCCTCGCGACCTCCTTCGCGTAGGACCGTTGATCCGGCCGCGCCCAACCGGTCAGTCGACGTCCAGCACGGTCAACGTTGCCGGCCAACCCGCTGCGGGGTGGCGGAATCGCCGGCAGGACCACCGTGCTGCCCCACGGAACGGTCTGCGACACGGACGAGTGGGCTCGGGTGATGATCGTCGGTCGCACCCCATCGAGCAGAGCCCGCTCGCTGACGGACCGTATGCACGTCGCGATCGCCCCGCTGTGCGTCGGAGTGAAGGTTTCGCGGCTGTTGTTCACGAAGACCAGTCGGCTACTCATGCTCGCCTCTCCAGTACCGTCGGTCCGGCGACAGCCGTGTGATCCTGTGCCACTCGTGATCCGCTCGCAGCCAGCCGAGCGCGACGGCCAGCAGGGGACGGCGCGTGCGCCATCGCCAGCTGCGGAGCATCTTCGTGTACGTGTCGCTGTGGCCCGACCAGGCGGCCTTGCGAGTCATGTAGTCGTCGTCCCTCACCCAGCTGTAGTGAAGGATCGCCTGGTCCGGACGCACCACCCGGTGAACGATTGCATTCCGCGCATGCGTGGGATCGGTGTTGACCGCCGACATGTCGACCCGCAGGATCGGCAGCGTGCCTTGGCGGCAGTGGACGAGTGTGGCGCCGGGGCGGATGACAACCGGCCCGGGGTAGCCGGCACGTCGTCGCCACAACGGGCGGGTGGCCTCCAACATCCAGCCGGAGCGGGCCCGGGCGTACAGGTAGCGGGCCGGGTACTCCACCGCTCCGCACGCGCGGGACTCTGCCTCGTCGATGGCAGCCAAGAGAGCATGGGGGTCGAGCAGCACCTCGTCGGTGTCGAGCTGAAGCACCCAGTCCGCGCCATCGGATGCCTGGTCGAGAGCGACCTGGCGTTGCGCGGTGTCGTTCTCAAGCGCGGAACGGTCGGAGTGCGAGAAGCGTCCCGGCCTGAAGTCGAGCTTGCCGAGGGGATCGACGGAGCGCAGCCGGTCGAGGCATTCGGCGACGGGCAGCGGGGTGCCGGTCCAGGAAAGGGAGTCCTCATCGTAGGAGACCACGATGCGATCCACGATGTCGTAGTAGCTCGAGACGCTCTCCTCGAGCCACCAGGGATCTGCTGCGAGGACATACGCGTGGAGGCGCCGTCGACCGTCGGCTGCACTCACGCTCGAGCCACGCCAGACCGAGCGGTTGCTCGCACGCAGGTCACTGCGAGCCCAGCCGCTTCCGCCACGGAGCCTCGACTGGTATGAAGCGCGACTCCTCGCATCCCGCGCCGAAGCCTGCCTCGATCGTGGTCGCGCAGGTCCATCCCGCCCCCCGGACGTCGTCTCGAACCGCTGGCCGCGCGCTGCGGCAGGCCCATGCTAGGTCAAGGACACTCGCCCCGCGTGCGATCAGTGAACCGCCGTGGGTAGCGTGGCGAGAGCTGGTCACAGATGGGTCACCAGGTGGTGGCGTGGAGCCATTCGGGCCGTTCAGCGCGCCAGCGGGTGCACCGATGGGCTCCCGACCCGGAGTGCCCCGCGATCCACCGGCCCGTCAGCGGTCGGTGTCTTCGAGGATGCCGTCCCGCTTGTTCTTCAGCGGACTCCACTCGGAGGTCTCGCCGTCGTCGTCGCGGTGGATGACCCCGACCGGGGTGCGGTTCGTCGCCAGGTCCAGACCCAGCCCCTCCGGGTCGACACCTCGCCCGCTCAACAGCAAGCCGCCATCGTCCATCATCCAGATGTTCGCAGCGGTGCGGTCGACCAGAAAGTCGAAGACCACCCATCCACGTCGTTCCGTGAAGTCATAGACGCTGATGTCCGTACCTGCATCAGGGGACGCGTCCCAGATCTCGATCGAGCTCTCGTCCTCCCACACCACGGCAGCAGGTGGGGGCGTTCCACCCGCTTGGGCACCCGGCATCGCCTGCAGGAGGGGTACGACCTCATCGACAGCTAGGTCGATGTTGATCATCCATCCGGACACTTCACGGTCTCCTCTCGACGATGCGCTCGTCCTTGGTGATGACACGGATGGCGGTGATGCCATCGTAACGACGCAGTGTGTAGTCGACCTGGCGCAGGACTTCCTCGAGCGACAACGCTGACTCCGCCATGTCCAGGACCATCCGTGGGGATTGCCTACGCCCCTGTCTGAGCAGGCCGACCACGGTGCTCTTGCCCTTCCCCTTCACTCCTTTGAACTCCCAGCGCTCACCGTTGATGAGAGCATCGGCAGACTTGCCCTGCCCGGTCGCCGGCAGGAACGTGACGTCGTATCCGTGGGCCGCAAGTCGTGTAGCAGTCGCTCGTTCGTGAGGGGCGACGTCCCTGGCAAGGGTCTCGTCGACCGTGCCGAGTGGACGGGCTGGGCTCCCGACGGATGGGTCGACGACGTGGACTCGGTCGGCGGGGGCGGTGCGCTGCTTGAGGCGGTCCGCGGCCGAGGTGGCGCCGCCTCGCGAGCCGTCCTTGACGGCAGCGTCGAACGCAGCACGGATCTCGGCGTCGCGGGCCGCCCGGAGCTCGGCGACCGTCAGGAGCAGGGGAGCGCGGGCGGCTCCGAGCTGCACGGCCGGGAGCACGTCGGCGCGACCGCCGGTGACCGCACCGATGCGCGTCACCAGCTGGGCCCGTCGTGCGTCGTCGAGCTCGGTCTGCGCCAGCTCGACGTCGGAGCGGATCAGTGCGATGACGAGGTCGTCGTCGGCCGTGCGCATCGTCCCGCCGTCGAGGTAGGTGCGCACCGTCGACGCCAAGCCCGCCAGGCTCCCGCGACGGATCTCCTCGATGACGTGACCGGCCTCAGCAAGTCCCTGCCAGGCCGAGCGGTTCAGCACGTCCTGCCGTCGGGCGGCGGCCACGAGCGCGGCGGAGGCCGCCTGGTCGAGGAAGCCCAGCCGAACGACATCGCGACGCACGTCGCCACCACGTTCCGCGGTGTCCTGCGCCGCTCGGAGCGCTCGGTCGACGAGTCGTCTGTATGCCGCGCCGGCGTCCTTGGCGCGCAAGCCCATCCCGGTGTCGACGGCCAGGGCGCCGACCACTCCGGTCAGCTCCTCGGCGTCGAGCCACGGCTCCATGCCCCCTGAGGTCTGCCGGACGTAGCCCGTGGCAGGTGCTGCGCCCAGGAGTGGTGTCGAGAGGGCGGCGTCGACGTTCTGACGCATCGCCGAGAGCCAGTCGGCGACGAGGTGCTCGAGGGGCGCGGTGGCACCCGAGTAGAGGTGCGTGGTCGAGGCCTCGAGCATCGCGTGGGTGCTGGTGCGGGAGACCTCGAGCATCACCCGCGACCGGGTCTCGGCGGCTCCCTCGTCGGTCGCGGTCGACACGCTCGAGAGGAGTCTCGCGAGGTCGGCGTCCGTCGAGAGCCGGAGATCGGGATGACTCTCGATCCCGTTGGCCTCGTAGGCGACCCATCGACGCACGAGGTACTCACCCAGGGTGATCCGGTCACCCCGGCTGTTGGCCAGGGCGCCGGCAGGAACCTCCGAGTCCGGCAGCGGTTCGGCCAGCAGCGCCGACGTCTCGGCGGGATCGTCGCCGACGTGCCAGAGCAGGGTGTGGACGGGGTCACCGGTGCGCGAGCCGTCGTCGAACCACGACGCGAACGTCGCTCCGGCGTCGGCATGGAGCGTCGTCCCGTGCGCCAGGGCGACGTCGTCATCGCGCGTCTCAGCGATCTCGGCGGTGGCGGCCGCGGCGGCTGCACGTCGCGCGAACCGCCCGGGTAGGCGACGGCGGTCACCCGAGGTCCGAGCGCCCGAGAGGAGCTGGCCCAACAGCCACGCCCCGGTCGCCCGGCCCCCTCCCACGGGGTCCACCTGGACCGTGTCGACAGCGGCGACGAGGTCGTCTGCAAGAAGGGCCGCCCCGGAGGCCAGCTGGGCGCGCGTCCGCGGGTCGGTCCCGACGGGCGCTCCGTGACTCGTGCCCGTGATGACGAGCGAGCCGAACGCCCCGAGGAGCTCACGGACGGTGTCGACGTCTGCACCTGACGCGCTCCGGGTCACACCGGCGGCCATGAGCACCCTGGCGAGTCCGTCGGCCCCGATCTCCGACAGCAGCGCCTGCGCGTAGCCCGGGTCGTCCGCTCGTGCACGGACATGCGTCGCCAGCTCGGCCACCTCGGCGTCCGTGAGCCCGCCCGACGCGCGACCCCCGGCCATGACCGTGCGTGCCATCAGGCCGTCGGCGAGAGCAGCGTCGCGCGATGCCCGCGCTGCGACCACGCCGTCGGCAAACCACAGTCCGCCGGTGACAGCAGAGCGCACCCGTCCCGCACTGGCCGAGGCCCCGGACGGGAACGTCACGTCGGTAGCGCGCGCCACGAGTCCCGCGCAGCGCCGAGCC
Source organism: Terrabacter sp. P2_E3 (assembly GCF_056403915.1). Classification (NCBI taxonomy): domain Bacteria; kingdom Bacillati; phylum Actinomycetota; class Actinomycetes; order Micrococcales; family Intrasporangiaceae; genus Terrabacter; species Terrabacter sp. P2_E3. The sequence continues at coordinate 64,771 of NZ_JBFUEN010000010.1, read as the reverse complement.
GTCGCGCGCAGGTCGTCGAGGACGCCGGCGTACGTCCGGCTCAGTCGGACCCGCCCCTCCGCCTGTTCCGACCGAGCCCGCTCAGTGACCAGCACCCCGATGGCACCCGTCGGATCGGGGAGTGCTGCGATCCGCAAGAGAGCCAGCGCGTGCTCGGCGTCGAGAGCGTCCCACTGCCGCTGCAACGAGCGGATGCGCGCCTGGGCGTGGTCGAGCGCGGCGGCATACGTCAGCAGCGAGCGGGAGGCGTCGGGCAGCGCCTCGACGACACGGCGTGCGCGGGCGCCCAGCTCGTCCGCCTCCGAGCGAGCCGCGGTCGCCGCGTCCCCGGTCCAGACGGCCGAGAGCCGCGGTCCCAGCGTCCCCCGCACCGTGGCCGTCGCACGCGCCCGGGACGCAGCTCGGCCGAGCGAGCGCGCCGCGGCACGAAGACCCACGACGTCACCCGTCGGCAGGGGAAGTGCAGCGTCGCCGGGAATCGCCGCGGACACGTGACCGACCTCGTGGACGCGACTCACGGCATCACTGTGCTGACCGGATCACCAAGATTCACAGTGCTGCTCGCCGCTACACCAGCAAACCCGGCTGTCACGAAGAGCTCCACCGACCGGGCCTCGACCGTCGACCGGTCGAGCCGGTGGGCCAGGGCGCCGGCAGCATCGGCGACGGCGTCGAGTGCGTGGGCATGGACCACTCGGAAGCGGTCGAGCTCGACCCTCAGCACGTCGCCCTCGTCGCCGGTCGAGGCCATCGCGCCGGCGGTCGCCGTGGCCACGTGCGACGCGCACTCGCGCAGCTCCGCCGGGTCGTGCGCCAGCACGAGCCGCTCCCGGGACACCCCGTCGAAGTCGATGGCGTAGCGCGTCATGCCCCGACCGTAGGAGGGCCGGCGACGCCGTCTCCGCCGTCATCCACAGGCCCGGGTATGCCGTGAGGCCCCGTCCAGCAGGACGGGGCCTCACGTGCGGGCGGGTCGTGGACCCGTCGTCAGGACATCAGGACCAGCGGGCCCAGACCGTCGTGTCGGTCGGGACGAGGCCGTCCTCGAGCGGCCCGGAGGCCACGATGAGCTCCGCGCCCTCGGGGAGGGCGATGGGCTCGGCTCCGAGGTTGGCGACGACGAGCACCCGGTCACGCCGGGACGAGCCGTTGGTCAGCGCGATCACGTCGCCGGCATACCCCTCGACCCACGTGAGCGAGCCGGTCCCGAGGGACAGCTCGCGGCGCGCGGCGAGGAGCGAGCGGTAGAGCTCGAGGGTCGAGCCGGCCACGCCCTCCTGGCGGTCGACGGCGTAGTCGGCGTAGACGGAGGGCTGCGGCAGCCACGTGCTGTCGCTCGGGCCGAAGCCGAGCGAGGGGCCGTGGACCGACCAGGGGATCGGGACGCGGCAGCCGTCGCGGCCGGTCTCGGCGCCGTGGGTGCGGGCGAAGGTCGGGTCCTGGCGGAACTCGGCCGGCATGTCGGTGGAGTCGGGCAGGCCGAGCTCCTCGCCCTGGTAGATGTAGGCGCCACCGGGCAGCGCGAGCATGAGCGAGGTGGCCGCGCGGGCACGGCGCAGGCCGAGCGCGCGGTCCGGCTGCGGGTCGGTCGCCGAGATGCCGTTCATGCGGGGTGTGCCCGGTGCGAAGCCGAGACGCGAGGCGTGGCGCACGACGTCGTGGTTGGACAGCACCCACGTCGACGGGGCGCCGACGGAGTCCGCGGCGTGCAGCGACGAGGTGATGACGGCGCGCAGGTCCTCGGCCGTCCAGGAGGCGGTGAGGAAGTCGAAGTTGAACGCCTGGTGCATCTCGTCGGGACGGACGTAGGCGACGGCGCGCTCCTGCGGCTCGACCCACGCCTCCGCGCAGAGGATGCGGTCGGGCGTGCCGTAGGACTCGAGGATCTGGCGCCAGGCGCGGTAGATCTCGTGGACGCCGTCCTGGTCCCACATCGGGCTGCGCTTCGTGTGGTCGATCCGCGGCGCCTCCTCGACGGGGGCGGCCTCGTGCAGCCCCTCGAGGCCGTGCTCGTGCTCGGAGTGGCCGAGCATCGTCGTGCGCTCCTCCTCGGTGTCGGGCAGGCCCTGCTCCTTGATGAGGCCGTGGGCGACGTCGACGCGGAAGCCGTCGACGCCGCGGTCGAGCCAGAAGCGCAGGATCGACTCGAACTCGGCGCGCACCTCGGGGTGCTCCCAGTTGAAGTCGGGCTGCTTCGTGTCGAAGATGTGGAGGTACCACTGGCCGGGCTTGCCGTCGGCCTCGGTGACCCGGGTCCACGCGGCTCCGCCGAAGACGGACTCCCAGTTGTTCGGGGGCAGCTCGCCGTGCTCACCGCGTCCCTCACGGAACATGTAGCGCTCGCGCTCGGCCGAGCCGGGGCCGGCGGCCAGGGCGGCCTGGAACCACACGTGCTCGTCGGAGGAGTGGTTGGGCACCATGTCGACGATGACCTTGAGGTCGAGCTCGTGGGCGCGCGCGATCATCGCGTCGGCATCGGCGAGCGTGCCGAAGATCGGGTCGATGTCGCGGTAGTCGGCGACGTCGTAGCCCGCGTCGGCCTGCGGCGAGGTGTAGAACGGCGAGAGCCAGATGGCGTCGACGCCAAGCGCGCGCAGGTGGGGCAGGCGCGAGGTGATGCCGGGGAGGTCACCGATGCCGTCGCCGTCGCTGTCGGCCCACGAGCGCGGGTAGATCTGGTAGATCACCGCTTGGCGCCACCAAGCGGCGTCCGGGCGGTCCGCGGCGTGCACGGGGGTGGCGTCCTCGCGCATCTCGAGGTCGCGCGCCGGGTGGTTCAGGGTCTGGGTTGCTGATCGCGTCACGGGCCACCATCGTTCCGCATCACGCCGAAAACTCAAAGAAAGTTCTGCAACTTCTTGCAACGCGTCGCCAGTGGCCGGCTGTCACCGCCCCTTGGTAGGAACGGAGGATGAAGAGCGGCTTCGTCGTCCCGTATGCCACCGAGCGTGAGTTCGCCGATCTGGCGCGGCTCGGCGAGGAGCGGGGATGGGACGCCGTCCTCGGCTGGGAGGCGCTCTACGGCGTCGACGCGTGGGTGCAGCTCGGCGCGGCCGCCATGGTCACCGAGCGCATCCGGCTCGGCACCCTGCTGACGCCGGCCTCCCGTCACCGCCCGTGGGACCTCGCCTCCCGCGTCGGCTCGGTCGACCGGATCAGCGGCGGACGGGCGTTCATGTCGGTCGGTCTCGGCGCTCTCCACCCCGGGTGGACGGCCTTCGAGGCCGACGAGGGTCGTGCGGTGCGCGCCCGCAAGCTCGACGAGTGCCTGGCGATCTACGCCGGCCTGCTCGGCGACGCCTCGACCTTCACGTACGCCGGTGAGCACTACAGCGCCGGGCCCAACGACTTCATGCTCCCGCCTCCGACGCCGCAGCGTCCCCACCCGCCCGTCTGGGTCGTCGGGGCACCGACGCCCGGGGGTGGGCGTCAGCGTTCGCTCGAGCGGGCGGCGCGCTGGCAGGGCCTCATCCCCGCGATCCATCCGCCCGACGGGCAGCCCAAGACCGTCGAGGCGTTCGCGGCCGTCGTCGATGCGGTGCACCGGCTCCGTGCGGAGGCGGGTCTGGCCCCGGAGCCCTACGACGTCGTCATCGAGGCCGACTCGTGGGGCTCGTTCACCGCGCTCGAGCCCGCCCAGCCGGCCGCCTGGGAGCAGGCCGGCGCCACGTGGTGGATCGAGAGCTGGTGGGACCTCGAGCCGGGGCCGCGCGGTCTTGCCGAGGTGCGCCGCCGCGTCGAGGCGGGTCCGCCCACGACCCGGTGAGCCCGCCACGTCGTGCGCGCGAACCAGACGGCGTATGCCGTGGGGTGGCGTCGGTCAGGCGGGCTCGGGTGGGTGCCGAGCGAGCAGCGTCCGGTGCTCGTCGGTCAGCGCCGTGATCCGGCGGAGGTAGTCGCCCATGAACTCCAGCTGCTCGGTGTCCAGCTCGTCGAGCATCGGCTGGCCGGCCCGGACCAGCGGGCCGTAAGCCTCCCACGTCCGCGTCTGACCGAGCTCGGTCATCTCGACGAGCACGGTGCGGCGGTCGGCCTCAGAGCGCGTCCGCCGCACGAGGCCCCGCTTGGCGAGCCGGTCGATGAGGGCTGTCGTCGCGGCCGGACGCAGGCCCGTCGCAGTGCTCAGCTGGCCGGCGGACTTCGGGCCGTCGACGAGCCAGTCGAGGCACCGCAGATCGGCCGGTCCGAGGCCGAGGGCCCGCCCGACGGTGTCGTCGAAGGCCTGCACCGAGCGCTGGTACTGCTGCATCGCGTCCCCGAGCGCGTGGACGAGCTGCTCGCGCCTGCCGGGGTCAGGGGGTTGACGGACGGACGACATCGGCCTTACCTTTCGAATCTCGAAACATTCGATTCTCGTAAGGAAGGGTATCAAGATGAAGGCTCTCGTCGTGGGAGGTGGCATCGCCGGTCCGGCCGCCGCGCTCGCCCTCCAGCAGGCCGGGATCGAGCCCGTCGTCCTCGAGGCCTGGCCACGGTCCGACGGCGAGGCCGGGTCGTGGTTCACGCTCGCCTCGAACGGGTTGCACGCCCTCGACCTGCTCGGCGCACGGCACCTCGTCGCACCGATCGGCTTCCCGAGCGAGCGCAATGTCATGGTCGGCGCCACCGGTCGCGTGCTCGGCACGATGAGCCTCGGCGTGCCGCTCGACGACGGCACCGTCGCGGTGACCATGAAGCGCTCCCGCCTCGCCGCGGCTCTCCTCGACGAGGCCGGGCGACGCGGGATCGACGTGCGTCACGACAGCCGGGTCGTGCACGTGGCGAGCCGCCCCGACGGGGTCACGGTGACACTCGAGGACGGGTCGACGCTCGAGGGCGACCTGCTCCTCGGCGCCGACGGTGTCCGCTCGTTGGTCCGTCGCACCATCGATCCCGAAGCCGCTCCGGCGCGCTACGTCGGGCTGACGAACTTCGGAGGCATCACCGAGGCGACGTCGATCGCCGGCGCCCTCCCAGCCCGGGAGTGGCACTTCGTCTTCGGGTCGCGCGCCTTCTTCGGAGCCCACCCGACGCCAGACGGCGACGTCGTGTGGTTCGTCAACGTCCCCGGCCCGGCGATCACCCCGGCCGAACGCGCGGCGCGCACCCCGGAACAGTGGCGCGACCACCTCGAGGGGCTGCTCGCCGCCGACGCCGGGCCTGCCGCCGACCTCGTGCGGAGCGGCCGGCTCGAGCTCTGGGCCGACAACACCCAGGACCTGCCGCGTGTCGCCCGCTGGCACCGCGACCGGATGGTCGTCATCGGCGACGCCGCGCACGCGCCGTCCCCGAGCTCGGGTCAGGGAGCCGCCCTGGCGCTCGAGGACGCCGTCGTCCTCGCCACGTGCCTGCGCGATGCAGGCACGGTGGAGGAGGCCCTGACGGCATACGACACCGCGCGACGGGCGCGCGTCGAGCGCATCGTCGCCGCCGGTGCGCGCAGCAGCAGCTCGAAGATCCCGGGACGGGCCGGCCGCGCGGTCCGCGACGCGATGATGCGGCTCGTCTTCCGCTTCGTCGTCACCGAGCGCTCGAGCGCCTGGATCACGGGTCACCGGGTGCGTTGGGAGCCCGGGGAGCAGACCGCCGAGGAGTCGGCACTACCGTCGGGGGCATGACGACCTTTGTCACCGCGGCGTTCTGCCTCGTGAGGGACGGCCACCTGCTCACCGTCCGCAAGGCCGGCTCGACGCGGTTCATGCTGCCCGGCGGCAAGATCGACCCGGGCGAGTCCGCGCGCGAGGCGGCCGTCCGCGAGGTGATGGAGGAGGTCGGACTCGACGTGTCGGGTGTCGGGGAGCCGCTGGGTCGGTTCCACGACGTCGCGGCGAACGAGCCGGGTGCCTGGGTCGACGCAACGGTCTACGTCACCCACCTGCTCCCCGAGGACTCCCCGGCGCCGCTCGCCGAGATCGCCGAGCAGCGCTGGCTGGGTCTCGAGGACGAGCTGCCGGCCGACCTCGCGCCGCTCCTGCGCAACCACGTCGTGCCCTCCCTGCGGGCGCACCTCGCGACACGCTGAGGGCGTCACCCGGGACCCGTGTGACGCCCTGCGTCGGCGCAGTCAGCCCACCGTCAGTGGGGTCCGTCGTGCATGTCGATGACGCCGGCCTTGGCGGCCTTCTTGACCGCGTCGGCCTCCGCCTGGGTCAGCGTGCCGTCCTTGACGGCCTGCGCGAGGCGGTCGTCGAACGCCTTCTGCTCATCGGCTTCGTGCGCAGCGCGAAGGTCGGCGAACGCCGCCTTGACCTTGGCGGCATCGATGCCCAGCTCGCTCGCGAGCTTCGTCGCCAGCTCGTCCTGCATCGTCGCGGGGTCGGGCTTCGTCGCCGTGCCCTGCCCGGGAGTGGGCTTGGCCTTGAGGTCCTGTCGCACGGTCTTGAGGGCATCCTCGAGCTTGGTCTGGTCGACGCCGAGCTTCGTTGCGAGCGCCGCGAGGTCCACGCCCTTGCCCATGCCCGGTCCCATGCCGCCGTGGCGGCCACCGGGGCCCCAGCCGCGCCCGTTGCCCGGCGTGCTGTCGGTCGTGCCCTGGGTGGGGTCTCCCTGGGTCGAGGTCACTGTCGGGGTGGGGGTCGTCGTCGTCGTGGCGTCGTCGGCGCGGGCCCCCTGTGAGACACCGAGTCCGATGGCGGCTGCCGCGGCACCCACCACGGCGACGCCCGCCACCTTCTTGTTGATCGACACCATGCCGCATCCCTCCGTCGTCGTCGGACGCGTGGTCCGACCGTGGAAACACCTGACTCCAGAGAACACCCGGCTCGAGGACCGTGACCCGTGAATGTGCTGTGAGTTGCTGTGAGTCCCCGGGAGTGTGAGGCAGTGCTCAGAAGGTGCCGTCGGGTCCCGGCGCGTTGACGAGGGAGTATGCCGCCCGGGTGAGGTAGTCACGCAGCCGGTCGTCGTTCTCGGGGGAGAGCTCGAGCGTGTCGACGGCGTTCATCATGTGCAGCAGCCAGCGGTCACGCATGTCGGGCGTCACGGCATACGGCACGTGGCGCATCCGCAGCCGCGGGTGTCCACGCTGCTCGGAGTAGGTCGTGGGTCCGCCCCAGTACTGCTCGAAGAACATCCGCAGGCGCTCCTGCGCCGGTCCGAGGTCCTCCTCGGGATAGAGAGCACGCAGCGGCGGGTCCTCCGCGACGCCGCGGTAGAACTCGCGCACGAGCCGGTCGAAGGTCTCGTGGCCACCGAAGTCGTCGTAGAACGTCACGTCGGCCAGTCTCCCAGAGCGGTGCCGGCGGTCACTGCGGGGCCGCCCCGCCGTAGGGCGGCATGACGGGCTGGGGGCTGCGCACGCCGGCACGGTCGAAGGCCGCCTTGACCCGCTCGCGCATCTCGCGCTGCACGCCGAACTGCTCGTTGGCGATCGTCTTGGCGATGATGCGGATCGTGATGACGCCGTTCGCGATCGACTCGACGCCGACGACGTTCGGCTCCTCGAGGAGGATGTTCTTGAAGGCGTCGTCGTCGTCCATGACGCCGACGACGTCGCGGATCACGGTGATCGCCTTCTCGACGTCCTGGTCGTAGGCGATCGGTACGTCGACGATCGCCGTCGACCAGCCCTGCGTCTTGTTGCCGATGCGGATGATCTCGCCGTTGCGGACGTACCACGTCATGCCGCCCGCGTCGCGCAGCTGGGTGACGCGCAGCGACACGTTCTCGACCGTGCCGACGACCTCACCCGTGTCGATGACGTCGCCGACGCCGTACTGGTCCTCGACGATCATGAAGACGCCGGAGAGGAAGTCCTTGACGAGGCTCTGGGCTCCGAAGGCCAGGGCCACGCCGCCGACGCTGGCGGAGGCGAGCATCGGCCCGAGGGGGATGCCCACGAGCGACATCACCGTGAGCGCGGTGATCCCGAAGACGACGAACGTCGTGATGCTCTTGAGCAGGGCTCCGACGGTCTCGGTGCGCTGCACGTGGCGGGCGTTGGCGACGCCGCCCACCGCCTGCAGCGCCCGCCCGGCGCCGGGGATCCTCGCGAGGTGCTCCGCCCGCCGGGACGTCGCCGTCGCGACCACCCGGTCGATGAGCCGGTGCAGCACCCAGCGCGCGACGACACCGAGGACGACGGTCGTCAGGATCAGCAACGGCGCACCGGCGAGCCAGTCGCCGACCCCGGCCCACGTCAGGGTCGACAGGTCGGGCACGGAAAGCGTCATGGCTGGGTCCTGGGCGGGTGGCGGGCTGGGTGTCGGGGTGGAGCCGAAAGGGGTCAGGTTCGTGAAGGCGTCGATCACAGGGGTCTCGGTCAGGGTCTCGTCAAGGGTCTCGGTCAGGGTCGATCAGGAAGGCTCGGAGTCGGGCTCGGCGGAGCCTGGGTGCGGGGCGGCCCGTCCGGACGGCCCCGCACCACGGGCTCAGCCGCGGCGGTCGCGCTCCTGCGCCACGAGGGCGCGCGCGATGGTGTCGCGGTTCTCGGCGACCGTGCGCACGAGGCCGGGCGCCGCGTCGGCGTTGGCCGCGAGCCACGCGTCCGAGGCGTCCTTGAGCTCCTGGCTGGCGAGCGAGAACGGGTAGAAGCCGCCGACGACCCGCTCACCGATGGCGACGCTGCGCTCGGCCCACGCGTCGACGAGCATCGCGTGGTAGCTCTCGACGTACGGCTCGAGCAGCGTCAGGTCGCGGCTGCGTCGGAAGCCGGCGCTGACCGCCTCGACCATCTGGTTGGACAGGTCGTTGCGCTCGACGGCCTTGGCCCAGGCGTCGGCCTTGGCCTCGGCGGTCGGTCGCGCGGCGAGCGCCTCGGCGGCGCGCTCCTTGCCGGTGGCCGTCGGGTCACGGTCGAGCTCGGTCGCGATCTCGATGTCGTCGGCCACCCCGAGGGCCGCGAGGGCCTTGAGGAAGGTCCACCGCAGCTCCGTGTCGGTGGTGAGGCCCGGCAGCGTCTCGGTCCCGGTCAGCAGCGCGCGCAGGCGAGCCTCGTCGGCCGGGTCGGACGTCGAGCCCGCCCAGGCCTCGACGAGCTGGAACTGGGCGTCGCTGCCGGCCTCGGCCGTCTCGGCGAGCGAGCGCAGGGACGACGACAGCAGAGCCGACACCTCGGACCGGTGCTCCGGAGCCGTGTAGAGCCGGGCCGCCGTCGACACCTGGCCGAGCAGGACCCGCAGCAGCGTGGAGTCCGTCTCGCCCGGCATCGACTCGAGGACGAAGCGGACGAAGTCACGAGCCGGCATCTCGCCGTCGCGCGTCATGTCCCACGTCGCGCCGAGCACGAGCGAGCGCGGCAGCGAGTCGGTGAAACCGCGGGGGAGGGAGAGCGCCGTCGCGAGCGACCGCTCGTCGAGGCGGATCTTGCCGTAGGCGAGGTCGTCGTCGTTGAGCAGCAGCAGGTCCGGCTGCTCCTGGCCGACGAGCTCGGCCAGGTCGGTGCGCTCTCCCGCGATGTCGACCTCGTCGTAACCGATGCGCTCGAGCACGTCGCCGCCCTGACCCGGCCGGACGGCATATCGCCCGATGCCGATGCGGTGGGGGCGGAGCGTCGGGTACTCCTCGGTCGCGGTCTGCGTGACCGCGAACGAGCTGTAGCGGCCGTCGGCGTCGACCTCGAAGACGGGGCGCAGCGTGTTGACGCCGGCCGTCTCGAGCCACAGCTTGCTCCACTCGGTCAGCTCGCGGCCCGAGGCCTTCTCGAGCTCGCCGAGCAGGTCGGCCAGCGTCGTGTTGCCCCACGCGTGCTTGCGGAAGTACTCGCGCAGCGCGGCCACGAAGGGCTCGCGCCCGACGTACGCGACGAGCTGCTTGAGCACGGACGCACCCTTGGCGTACGTGATGCCGTCGAAGTTGACCTCGACGTCCTCGAGGTGGCGCATGTCGGCCGCGATCGGGTGCGTCGAGGAGAGCTGGTCCTGGGTGTAGGCCCACGCCTTCTCCGACGTCCCGAAGGTCGTCCACGCGCTCGTCCACTCGGTGGCCTCGGCCTGGCACGTCGTCGACGCCCACTCGGCGAACGACTCGTTGAGCCAGAGGTCGTCCCACCACTTCATCGTCACGAGGTTGCCGAACCACATGTGGGCCAGCTCGTGCAGGATCGTCAGGGCGCGGCGCTCGATCTTCGCCTCGGACACCTTGGACCGGAAGATGTAGACCTCGACGAAGGTCACCGCGCCGGCGTTCTCCATCGCGCCCATGTTGTACTCGGGCGTGAAGATCTGGTCGTACTTCTCGAACGGGTACGGCTGGTCGAACTCCTCCTCGAAGAACGCGAAGCCCTTCTTGGTGCAGTCGAAGATGTTGTCGGCGTCGAGGTACTGCGTCAGCGACTTGCGGCAGAAGACGCCGAGCGGCACGACACCCTTGCGGGTCTCGACCTCGTCACGGACCTCGTCGTAGGGGCCGGCGATGAGTGCCGTGATGTACGAGGAGATGCGCTGCGTCGGCTCGAACGACCACGTCGCGCGCTCGACGCCGTCGGCCACGCCGGCGGCCTGCGGGGCGGGCGTGGGGGAGTTGCTGATCACCTTCCAGTGCGCCGGGGCGGTCACCGTGAAGCGGAAGGACGCCTTGAGGTCGGGCTGCTCGAAGACGGCATACATCCGCCGGGAGTCCGGGACCTCGAACTGCGTGTAGAGGTAGACCTCGTTGTCGACCGGGTCGACGAAGCGGTGCAGCCCCTCGCCGGTATTGGTGTAGCGGCCGGTGGCGTCGACGGTGAGCTCGTTCTCGGCGGCCAGGCCGGCGAGGGCGATGCGGGAGTCCGCGAAGACCTCGGCGGGGTCGAGGTCCACGCCGTTGAGCGTGACCTTCTCGACGGAGTCGGCGATGAGGTCGATGAACGAGTCGGCGCCGGGCTCGGAGCAGGTGAACGTGACCGTGGTGACGGTGTGGAAGTTGTCCGGACCCGTCGTCAGGTCGAGACGGACGTCGTAGGAGTCGACGCGCAGGATGCTGGCGCGGCTCGCCGCCTCGTCGCGGGTCAGGTTCTTGCCGGGCACGTAGGGACCTCCTGGGAAGGGTGCTGGGGGCGCGACGGATCGTCGGTCGGACGCCGTCGTCGCGGGCCATCCTCGCACGGAACCCCGACCCGTCCACCACCGCGATGGGCGGGCAGGTGGCAGTGCCATGATGGGCCGCATGGCCGATGCGAAGGACAGCCCGAAGACGAGCCGCGACGCCGTCGAGATGTGGTTCGACCCGATCTGCCCGTGGGCGTGGATGACCTCCCGCTGGCTCATGGAGGTCGAGACGCTGCGCGACATCGAGGTGACCTGGTCGGTCATGAGCCTCGCGGTCCTCAACGAGCACCGTCACGACCTCGACGCCGCCTACCGGGCACGGATGGACGAGGCGTGGGGCCCGGTCCGGGTCATCATCGCCGCCGTCGAGGCGCACGGTGACTCCGTCATCAAGCCGCTCTACGACGCCATGGGCACCCGCATCCACCTGCGCAAGATGAACGACTTCGACGAGGTCATCCGCGAGTCGCTCGAGGAGGTGGGCCTGCCCGTCGACCTGGCGAAGGAGGCCCACCACAAGAAGCACGACGCGGCCCTGCACCGCAGCCACAAGCGCGGGATCAGCCTCGTCGGCACCGACGTCGGCACGCCGATCATCGCCGTCGACGGCGTCGCCTTCTTCGGCCCCGTCGTGACGCCCGCGCCCAAGGGCGAGGACGCCGCCCGGCTCTGGGACGGCTGCGTGCTCGTCGCGAGCACGCCCGGCTTCTTCGAGCTCAAGCGCACCCGCACTCTCGGTCCCATCTTCACCTGACCCTTCCCCACTCGACGCACCCAAGGACGGACATGCGCATCCACATCGGCGGCGACCACGCGGCCTACGAGCTCCACCAGTCCCTCGCCACGCACCTGCGCGACGCGGGCCACGAGGTCGTCGACCACGGCCCGTTCACGTACGACGCCCAGGACGACTACCCGGTGTTCGTGCTCCGTGCGGCCGAGGCCGTCGCGGCCGACGAGGGCTCGCTCGGCGTCGTGCTCGGGGGGTCGGGCAACGGCGAGCAGATGGCGGCCAACAAGGTCAGCGGCATCCGGGCGGCGCTCGCCTACAACGCCGAGCTCGCGAGCCTCGCGCGCGAGCACAACAACGCGCAGGTCGTCTCGATCGGCGCGCGGTTCACGGCCGACGACGTCGCCAAGGAGATCGTCGACACCTTCGTGGCGACGAAGTTCACCGATGAGGCGCGCCACAGCCGTCGTCTGGGTATGGTTTCCGCGTACGAGACCACGGGGGACTTGCCGGCTTTGCCGGACTCGGACGCACGCTGACGTCGCGACGTCCGCCGTCCCCCTTCATCGCCGCAAGGGAGGCACGTGGCCCACAACGAGAGCTCCGTCTCTCGACGCCCGCGCTACGCTGCCGGACCGATGCGACGACTCCGACTCCTGGGCCCGTGGCTCAGCCGTGCCCCCTGGGTCGTCGTCACGGCGTTCCTGCTCCTCAGCATCATCGCGACGGCGGCCGTCTTCGTGTGGCCGACGGTGGTCCCGTGGGGCGTCTACGGCCTCATCGTCGTGGCCGCCGGCCTGTTCCTCGAGCCGCGCTACCTGCTCGTCGTCTACATCGGCCTCTTCCTAGCCATGGCGATCCTCGGGGCCTACCTCGGTCCGGTGAAGCCGACCACCACGGGGGCGCAGATCGTCACCGTCGTCACGATGCTGCTCATGATCTGGCTCTCGCACGCCAGGGCCCAGGTCGGCGTCGTCGGGGTCACGGGTGAGTCGATGCTCGTCGACATGCGCGACCGGCTCCGCGCCCAGGGCGAGCTGCCGCCGCTGCCCGCGCAGTGGGGAGCCGAGGTCGCGCTCGAGTCGGCGTACGGCGACAGCTTCGCCGGCGACTTCGTCGTCGCGAGTCGCTCCACCGACGGCTGCACCCTCGAGATCGCCCTCGTCGACGTCTCCGGCAAGGGTCGCGAGGTCGGGGCCCGGTCGCTGCTCCTCTCCGGCGCGCTCGGGGGCCTGCTCGGCGAGATGAGCGAGCGGGGCTTCCTCCAGTCCGCCAACAACCACCTGCTGAGACTGCGCTGGCCCGAGGGCTTCGCGACGGCCGTGCACGTCGCCGTCAACCTCGAGACCGGCAACTTCACCATCGGCTACGCCGGCCACCCCGCCGCCGCGCAGTTCGCGGCCGGGTCGGGCCGCTGGCGGATGCTCTCCGGTGGTCGCGGGCCGCTGCTCGGCGTCATCGACCACGCCGAGTACCCCCGCGAGACCGGCACGATCCGTCGCGGCGACGCCCTCGTGCTCTACAGCGACGGGGTCATCGAGGCCCGCGACAAGGCCCTCGTCGACGGCATCGACCGCATGCTCGGCCGCGCCGAGTCGTTCATCCGCACCGGCTTCGAGGGGCTCGCCCAGCGGCTCTGCGACCAGGCCGCGGCCGGTCTCGGCGACGACCGCGCCGTCGTGACGATCTGGCGCACCTGACCGGTCGCGACCCTCCGGGGGCCCGGTCGGTGCACGACGAAGGCGGTGACCCGGCCGGGTCACCGCCTCTCGCGTCCCGGCGCGCGGCGCCGTGACGATCAGTTGATGTCGTCGTCCTGGCCGTCGAGGCCGTCGAGCGCGTTCTTCAGGCCGTCCTGACCCTGGTCGACCCTTTCGGCGTACTGGCCGCCCGTCTTCTCGTCGACGAGGTCGCCGGCCTTGCCGACGCCGTCGCCCACCTGGTCGCCGTGCTGGTCGACGAGCCCGCTGACCTTGTCCTTCATGTTGTCGAAGACGCCCATGACTAGCCTTTCCGTCGTCGAGGACCGTCTCGTGGCCCCCGTGCACCTGTCACCGTAGCCCCGCGGGCCTCCTCGGAGCAGGCGTGCCGCCGCGAACTTCGGGTGGACGCCGCCCGTCACTACGATGCCTGCGTGAGCGAGCACCCCAGCGAAGCGACGACGCCGACCCGCGAGGCCGGCCCCGACCGGCGCAAGGAGCACGTCGTGCCCGACCTGCCGCCCGGCGTCGCGCCCGCGCGCGTCCGCACCTTCGTGCGCCGGGGCCGGCTGTCGTCCCTGACCAAGGACCGCGTCGAGCGGCTCGCGCCCGCGCGCTCCGTGCCAGACGGGCCCTTCGAGCCCGCTGCCGCGTTCGGGCGCACCGCCCCCGTCGTGCTCGAGATCGGCTGCGGCCACGGCCACGCCGCGATCGCGTATGCCGCCGCGTTCCCCGAGCGCGACATCCTCGCCATGGACGTCCACACCCCGGGACTCGCCCGGATGCTCGCCGATGCCGACGAGGCGGGGGTGCCGAACCTGCGTGTCGAGATCGGCGACGCCGTGCTCTTCCTCGAGGAGCGGGTCACCGATGCCACGTTCGACGCCGTCCACCTCTTCTTCCCCGACCCGTGGCGCAAGCAGAAGCACACGAAGCGGCGCTTCGTCAGCCCCGCCAACCTCGACCTGCTCGCGCGCGTGCTCAAGCCGCGCGGCCACGTGCTCATCGCCACCGACCAGGACTTCTACGCCGAGCACGCGCTCGCCGAGGTCGCGGCGCACCCGCGCTTCGAGGCCCATCGCATCGACCGGCCGCAGTGGCGGCCACGGGACGGCTTCGAGGCCAAGGGGATCGCGGCCGGGCGGACGATCAACGAGCTGCGCCTGGACCTCTTGCCCTAGCCGCGCGACCGTCAGCCGGGCAGGTCGAGGAGTTCCTTCGGCGCCTGGTGCCGGATGATCTCCACGACCTTCGGACCGAGCCGCGTGGCTGCCTCTCGGAGGTGACAGGACGCCGGCCTCGCTGCGGCGGCTCGTTCCTCGCCGCGCCGCTCGGCCTCCCGGCATCCTGTCTCCCCGACGCAGCGAAGCGGGGAAGGAGGGCCGACTGCGTCGGCTTCCTTCCCCGCTTCGCGAAGTCGGGGTGACAGGATTTGAACCTGCGGCCCTTGCGTCCCAAACGCAATGCGCTACCAAGCTGCGCCACACCCCGTGGCGTCGGAATCGTAGCCGACAACCGGCGGGCGAACCGACCTCTTCCCACGCGGCGCGGGCGGGTCGATTTCTGTGGATCGGGCGCGAACCAGTAGGCTGACGCCTCGGATCGCCGGCAAGACCGGTGCCCCGCGGGCGTAGCTCAATGGTAGAGCCTCAGTCTTCCAAACTGATCACGCGAGTTCGATTCTCGTCGCCCGCTCCAAAACTCCCTTGGCGTCGGCACGCCCCGCTTCCTAGCGTGGGTCGCATGTTCCGCCCAGACCTGCAGGACGCCCTCCGCGACCGCGACGCCGTCCTCCGCTCGTTCCTCGCCGCCGACGGCACCCTGACGAGCATCCCCACGAAGATCCGCAAGCGCCTCGTCGTCCTCGACCTGCTGTCGCAGGAGTTCGAGCCGGGCGAGCGCTACGACGAGAGCCAGGTCAACAACCGCCTGCGCGCCTTCCACCCCGACGTCGCGGCCCTGCGCCGCTACCTCGTCGAGGAGGGCTTCCTCGACCGGGCCGACGGGTTCTACTGGCGCAGCGGCGGGACCGTCGACTGACTGCGCCGGTCCCTCAGCCCGCGCCACACGGCATACGTCAGTTCGGGCTCAGCGGAAGCCGAGCGCCTCGCTGAGCCAGCTCTCGGCGCCGTCGGCCTCGAGACCGGCCTCGACGGCGGCAGCCGTGCGCGGCGACGGCCACCCGTGCACCCAGAAGAGCGCGAGCCCGCCCGGCAGCGCGATGAGCAGGGTCAGCCACGAGTGCGGGGTGAAGACGAACGAGCACGCGAACGCCACGAGCACGGGGGCCTCGGCCAGCGCGGTGCGCAGGGTCGTCGTCGACGTGAAGTAGCGCAGGCTCGTCGTCTCCGCGTTCTCGCGCGGCAGGCCGTGCGGGAGCGCCGGAACGGCATACCCGACGTAGCGGATCAGGGTGGCCGACCCGACGAGCGTGGCAAGCACGATGCCGACGGCCCACGGTGACGGCAGGGGCGCCGACGGGTCGACGAGGATCCGCACGGCACTGAGCATCAGGGCTCCCATGCCGACCGCGACCGACACCATCTGGATCGGGCGCAGGGCGGCGCTCTCGGGGGAGGCGAAGGGGCCGGGAGGGGTGCTCATGGCTCCCGAGCATAGGCGCGGGGGCCCGGCGGACGATCCGCGCATTTAGCCATCCGCCGCGCGGCCTATAGCATGGTGCGCTGGCCCGTCCGTTCACCGTCGACGACCACGTCGGCACCAGCCCCTATGGAGTACCCCGCAGTGAAGAGTGCGCTCGAGACCCTCAGCCCGACCCGGGTCAAGATGACCGTCGAGGTCCCGTTCGAGGAGCTCAAGCCGAGCCTCGACGCGGCCATCAAGCACATCGGTGAGCACATCCAGGTGCCCGGCTTCCGCAAGGGCAAGGTGCCGGCCCGCATCATCGAGCAGCGCGTCGGCCGTGCGGCCGTCCTCGAGGAGGCCGTCAACAACGCCCTTCCGACGTTCTACGGCCAGGCCCTCGAGGAGAACGAGGTTCGCCCGCTCGGCCAGCCCGAGATCACCGACCTCCAGGTGCCCGCGACCGACGGCGAGGACTTCGTCTTCACGGCCGAGGTCGACAAGCGTCCCGAGATCGACCTGCCCGACTTCAGCGACATCGAGCTGACCGTCGACGAGGCCAAGGTCGAGGACGAGGCCGTCGAGCAGCGCCTCACCGACCTCCGTGCCCGCTTCGGCACGCTCAAGGGCGTCGACCGTGCCGTCCAGGACGGCGACTTCGTCTCCATCGACCTGTCCGCCGAGATCGACGGCGAGCAGATCGACGAGGTCACCGGTGTCTCCTACGAGGTCGGCAGCAAGAACATGCTCGAGGGCCTCGACGAGGCGCTCGTCGGCATGACGGCCGACGAGACCAAGCAGTTCACCGCCCCCCTCGCCGGTGGCGACCAGGAGGGCCAGGACGCCAGCTGCACCGTGACCGTCACCGCGGTCAAGGAGCGCGAGCTGCCCGAGCTCGACGACGAGTTCGCCCAGCTGGCCTCGGAGTTCGACACGCTCGACGAGCTCAAGGCCGACCTCACGGCCAAGGCCGAGGTCGACGCCAAGTTCGCCCAGGGCGTCGCGGCCCGCGACCAGCTCCTCGAGGCCATCCTCGAGAAGATCGAGGTCCCGATCCCCGAGAGCATCGTCGAGGCCGAGGTGCACAGCCACCTCGAGGGCGAGGGTCGCCTCGAGGACGACGAGCACCGTGCCGAGGTCGGCGAGAGCACCCGCAAGGGCCTCAAGACCCAGCTCGTCCTCGACGCCATCGCCGAGAAGGAAGAGGTCAAGGTCGAGCAGCAGGAGCTCATCGAGTTCCTCGTCATGAGCTCGCAGCAGTACGGCATGGACCCCAACCAGTTCGCCCAGTCGCTCGACCAGGAGGGTCAGATCCCCGCCATGGTCGCCGAGGTCGCCCGCCGCAAGGCGCTCGCCACGGTCCTCGAGAAGGTCTCCGTCAAGGACACCGCCGGCAACGTCATCGACCTCAACGAGGCCGTCCCCGGCACCGAGGGCGACGAGGACGAGGCTGTCGACGCCGCCGAGGGCACCGACGAGGCGAAGGCCGAGAAGGCCGACGCCTGACCGTCACCACCACGAACGCCGTGAGGCCGGCTCCCGCTCGGGAGCCGGCCTCACGCCGTGTCCGGGTCCGACCGACGGCGTGGCCCCGCTGGTGTCCCCGCGGTTGTCCACCCGGTGGCCCGGGTACGTGGCCTACGGTCGCCGTCCGGCGGCACGCACCTCGACGAGGGAGCCAGAGATGAGCAGCACCGACGAGTCGGCCGCAGGCATGGCGGACACCGACATCAACAGCACCGACGCCGACGGCACCAACGTCCCCGGGCACGACGACGGCAGCGACGGGCCCGCGCCGCAGGGCCAGGGCGACGACGCCGACCGCGGCAACCTCGACGGCAGCAACGCCGTCGACGAGCCGCGGGACCGCTCGCTCGACCAGGCCGGCGGCAACGGCTCCTTCGACGACGCGTCCGAGCAGACCGGCCCCGAGAGCGACGCCTCCGACCTCGGCGACTCGGGCCAGGACAACGGCCTGACCGACTGACCGCGCTCGGCCCACCGACCCCGCCGGACGGCATACGACCGGTGGGGTCCGTGCGTGTGGTTGCGCCCCTCCCGCTCAGGTTTGTGCGCTCACGGCGAACACGGCGCGGTTCGGGAAATCTGGCCGAGGGGTCGGGCGTTAGGGTCAGTGACGAGCCAGCCAGGCGCCACATCCCGTGGCGAGAGGCTGGACCACTTCGACGATGGAGACACGGTGATTTCGGAGACCTCCGCCAACGGCAACGGCATGCCGGGTGGTCTGGACGACCACATCTACAACCGCCTGCTCAAGGAGCGGATCATCTTCCTCGGGTCCGACGTGCGCGACGACAACGCGAACGCCATCGCCGCGCAGCTGCTGCTGCTCTCGGCCGAGGACCCTGAGAAGGACATCTGGCTCTACATCAACAGCCCCGGCGGCTCGATCTCCGCCGGCATGGCGATCTTCGACACGATGAACTGGATCCCCAACGACGTCGCCACCGTCGCGATGGGCATGGCCGCCTCGATGGGCCAGTTCCTGCTGTCGGCCGGCACGCAGGGCAAGCGCTATGCCACGCCCCACGCCCGCGTCATGATGCACCAGCCCTCGGGCGGCATCGGCGGCACCGCCACCGACATCAAGATCCAGGCCGAGCAGATGCTCTACGTCAAGAAGCAGATGGCGCAGCTCATCGCCGAGCACACCGGACAGACCGTCGAGCAGATCGAGAAGGACTCCGACCGCGACCGCTGGTTCAGCGCGGAGGAGGCCAAGGAGTACGGCTTCGTCGACCACGTGTTCAGCCGCTCCGACCAGGCGGTCGAGGGCAAGGGTGTCGGCCAGGCCGACGCCAAGGCCGAGAACTGACCGCGGCCTGACCAGGACTTGGAGACACGCATGAACATCGAACCCACCAACCGCCTCGCGGTGGCCCAGCCCTCGAGCCGCTACATCCTGCCGCAGTTCGAGGAGCGCACCTCCTACGGCATGAAGCGGTCCGACCCCTACAACAAGCTCTTCGAGGACCGCATCATCTTCCTCGGCGTGCAGGTCGACGACGCCTCGGCCGACGACATCATCGCCCAGCTGCTCGTGCTGGAGTCGCTCGATCCCGACCGCGACATCCTCATGTACATCAACAGCCCGGGTGGCTCGTTCACGGCCATGACGGCCATCTACGACACGATGCAGTTCGTCCGGCCCGACATCCAGACGTTCGTCATCGGACAGGCCGCCTCGGCCGCCGCCGTGCTCCTCGGCGCCGGTGCACCGGGCAAGCGCTTCGCCCTGCCGAACGCCCGCATCCTCATCCACCAGCCGGCGCTCTCGGGCGGCGACTACGGCCAGGCCTCGGACATCGAGATCCAGGCCAACGAGGTGCTGCGCATGCGGACGTGGCTCGAGGACACCCTTGCGCACCACACGGGGCGCACGTCCGAGCAGGTCCGCAGCGACATCGAGCGCGACAAGATCCTGTCGTCCGAGGACGCCAAGACCTACGGCCTCATCGACGAGGTCCTCGCCTCGCGCAAGGCCTCGCTCGAGGACTGACCTCCCGCTCGTCACGAGCACGTGTGCCGCTGGGCCGGGTTCCGCTGGGACCCGGCCCTCGGCGTACCTGCTTGGATGTTCGGTGAACCTGGTGTCGAGCGTGGAGGTGCGGTCATGGCGAGTGCGGAGTTCGAGCAGGCGGTCGAGTCGGTCAAGGGCCTGACGACCGACCCCGGCAACGAGGTCAAGCTGCGGCTCTACGGCCTCTTCAAGCAGGCGACGGCCGGCGACGTGAGCGGGTCGCGTCCCGGCTTCACCAACCCGGTCGGGCGCGCGAAGTACGACGCGTGGGCCAAGCTCTCGGGCACGGCCCCGGAGGCGGCGCAGGAGCAGTACGTCGCGATCGTCCGCGACCTCACGTCCGCCTGACCCGCCCTCGTCCCGCCGTGGCTGGATCTCTGCGGCGGACCGGGCGCTGCGGCCGCGATCATCCCACCACGGCAGGGGTCTGGAGGCCTGTGGACGACTTCTGCGAACGCCGTCCGGACCGCGCAACGATCGGGCATGCCGACTGCACAGCCCTTCCGCCGAGGTCAGCGGCCTCCTGGCGTCACCGACTGGCACTTGCGCACGTCACGGTTTCGACGGCTCTTCCACGACGTCTACGTCGACCGAGAGGCCGAGCTCACGCCGCTCCTGCTGGCGAGGGGAGCCCTCCTCGTCGCGCCGGACGCAACGGTCTCGCACCACAGCGCAGCGCGCCTGTGGGGAGCGGTCGTTCCGGACGACGGCTTCGTGCACCTGACCTGTCCTACTCGCCGTCCGCAGGTCGAGGGCATCCGCACCCATCGGTGCGGCCGCCCGAAGCGGGCGACGAGGTGGCGTGGCCTCCCCGTCACGACCCCGGTCCAGACGTTCCTCGACCTCGCCGCTGTGCTCAGCCTCGTCGACCTGGTCGTGCTCGGCGACTCGCTCGTGCGGCGGAAGCGAGTGACGGTCGACCTGCTCGTCGAGGCAGCGACCGCCCATCGAGGGACGGGTGGGCGGCTGGCTCGCAAGGCTGCACGGTTGGTGCGCGCCGATGTCGACTCGGCCATGGAGTCGCGCCTTCGCATGCTCATGGTGCTGTCGGGCCTGCCCGAACCCGTGGTCAACCACAAGATCCACTGGCCCCACGGTGAGGTGCGGTTCCGTCTCGACCTCAGCTATCCGGACGACGGCCTCGTCATCGAGTACGACGGGTGGCAGCACGTGGACTCGCAGACGCAGTGGGGCTCCGACCGCGACCGGCGCGAGTGGCTCGACGGCAACGACTGGCGCATCGTCGTCGTCATCGCCAAGGACCTCCACCGCACACCGGCAGCGACCCTGTCCAGGATTCGCGCGGCGATGCGGGGCCGTGGCATGCCGGTCCCGCCGGTCGACGACGAGTGGCGGCGGCACTTCCCGAGCACGTCGGAGGACCTGCGGGAGCCGGCATGAGCGTGGGTCCCGCCGTGGCGGGATGTTTGCGGTCGGGGCGTCCGCTTGACCGCAACGATCCAGCCACGGCGCGACCGGCGAGGCGGCACGTCGGGAGCTCGCGCCCTACGCTGCGCGTCATGAGGACGTATGTCGTGCGGCTGGTCGCGCTCGTCGGTCTCGTGGTCATCGGGCTGGTGGCGACCCCCTCGTCCGCGCTCGCCTCGTGCGCGGGCCGCGAGCCCGCCCAGGTGGTCGCCGACTCGGACGTCGTGCTCACCGGCCGCGTCACCGCGGTGGACGACCCGGGTGGTGACCACAACCCGCGTCCGGTCGCCTGGACCATTGCGGTCAGCGCGGTGCACCGGGGCAGTGCGCCGCAGACCACGCACGTCCGGGCCTTGACCGAGAGTCCCGACCTCGTGAGCTCGGGCGGGAGCTACGTCCTCGCCCTCGTCGAGTCCGGCGGCGAGCTCACGGCCACCGGCTGCCAGGACGTCGTCGCCACCGGCACCGATGCTGCCGGAGCCCTCATGGCTGCCGCCGGTCCGGCCCGGGCGCCGGCTGCGGACGGCGCCGTGCTCCCCGGTGCTGCGGCTGTCGACGTGGGAGGCGGAGGGATGTCGCTGACGACGATGCTCGTCATCGCGCTCGTGGGGCTGCTCGTCGTGACGTTCGGGGGTCTCGCGCTGGCGATCGGTCTCGGGCTCCTCACCCGTCGGCGGCGTGGCCGGACCGATGGCAGCGACGATGCGCCACAGCGCGATTCGAATGGAACGCCGTTCAAGTGACAGCCTCGTCGTTTGTCCGCCATCAGCGGACAAGCGGCGTTGCGCGAGCGGGAGGGGGCCACCTCGTCGTCTAATAGGAGTCGGCCCCTAGGTTGGGGCCTGCCGGGTGCACCCCAGCGTTCGGCGCCGACGAACCAGGAGCGAATCGGTGGCACGCATCGGAGAAGGCGGAGACCTCCTCAAGTGCTCTTTCTGCGGGAAGAGCCAGAAGCAGGTCAAGAAGCTCATCGCCGGTCCCGGTGTGTACATCTGCGACGAGTGCATCGACCTCTGCAACGAGATCATCGAGGAGGAGCTCGCCGAGAGCAGCGAGCTGGGACTCGACCACCTGCCGAAGCCGCGCGAGATCTTCGACTTCCTCGAGAACTACGTCATCGGCCAGGACGTCGCCAAGAAGTCGCTCGCCGTCGCCGTCTACAACCACTACAAGCGCATCCAGGCCGGTGAGGGCGTCAAGCGCGACGACGACCACATCGACATCGCGAAGTCGAACATCCTTCTCATCGGCCCCACGGGCTCGGGCAAGACGTACCTCGCGCAGACGCTGGCCAAGATGCTCAACGTCCCGTTCGCCATCGCCGACGCGACGGCGCTGACCGAGGCCGGCTACGTCGGCGAGGACGTCGAGAACATCCTCCTCAAGCTCATCCAGGCCGCCGACTACGATGTCAAGAAGGCCGAGACGGGCATCATCTACATCGACGAGGTCGACAAGATCGCCCGCAAGAGCGAGAACCCGTCGATCACGCGCGACGTGTCCGGCGAAGGTGTCCAGCAGGCCCTGCTCAAGATCCTCGAGGGCACGACCGCGTCCGTGCCCCCGCAGGGCGGGCGCAAGCACCCGCACCAGGAGTTCATCCAGATCGACACGACCAACGTGCTCTTCATCGTCGGCGGCGCCTTCGCCGGCCTCGAGAAGATCATCGAGTCGCGCTCGGGTCGCAAGGGCCTCGGCTTCGGCCAGCCGCTGCACAACCCCAAGGACCTCGGCGACAGCTTCCAGGACGTCATGCCCGAGGACCTGCTGAAGTTCGGTCTCATCCCCGAGTTCATCGGCCGCCTGCCCGTCCTGACGACGCTGGCGCCGCTCGACCAGCAGGCCCTCGTCAACATCCTCACGGTGCCGCGCAACGCGCTCGTCAAGCAGTACCAGAAGATGTTCGAGATCGACGGCGTCGACCTCGAGTTCACCGACGACGCCATCGCTTCGGTCGCCGACCAGGCGCTGCTGCGCGGCACGGGCGCCCGCGGACTGCGCGCCATCATGGAGGAGGTCCTCCTCCCCGTGATGTTCGACGTGCCGAGCGACGACGAGATCGCCAAGGTCGTCGTGACCCGCGAAGTCGTGCTCGACAACGTCAACCCGACGATCGTGCGTCGCGAGGCCGAGCCGCGGGCCAAGCGTCCGCGCAAGGAATCTGCCTGACCCTCATGACCGCCCGCGCCGCGTCCGCGTGAACGGAGGCTGACCCGTGGTCGCCCCCTTCCGGCTCGTGGCCGGGGACCACGCGCCCGTGCAGCAGACGAGCACGACGTGCGGGTCGGCCTCGTTGACCGTCGCCCGCATGCTCGCCAACCCGATGTTCGCGCAGTGGATCCGGGACGGCATACGCAAGGATGCGCGTGACGGGGACGTGCCGGACGGTGGCACCGAGGCCCAGCGCTTCGCCGCCTACGAGCAGGTCGTCGCCTCCCGCACCAATGCCGTGGTCGGCGCGGGACGCCGGCTGCAGCTGCCGTGGCCGCGGGCGCTCGGCACGCCCCCGTGGGGCGCGCTGAACGAGCTCGAGTACGGCGCCGCCGATCCCGAGGCCGACTACGACCTCGCGTGGTTCCGCCAGCGCGGACGCGTCGGGCTCCGGCACACGTATGCCGCCCTCCGCGCCCGGGTGCGTCCCGGCCGTCCAGCGCTCCTCTACGTCGGCAACGCCTGGGCGCCGCGGCACGTCGTGCTCGTCCTGCCGCCGACGGGGGAGCAGGAGCTCGACGTCTACGAGCCGTCGGTCGGGCGCGTCGTCGACCTCCCGGAGCACGCCTTCGTCGAGCGCCGTCTCGCCATCGCCGGCTGGGACGTGCCCTGGGCCGCCGTCTGGGCCGATCCCCACCCCTGACACGGCGAGAGGCCACCGTTCGCATGAACGGTGGCCTCTCGATGGCCTCTCGATGGCCTCTCGATGGCCTCTCGATGGCCTCTCGATGGGTCGAGCAGGTCAGCCCATGTGGGCCGGGGCCGCGCCGTCGGTCGCGAGCTCCTCGTGTCGCACGTGGAGCGCGACGAGGGTGACGACGCCCGCGACGGCGATCATGATCGCCGCGACGAGGTAGGCGCGGCTGGCGCCGTAGGTGAACGCCTCGTCGGCGATCATCTTCTGGGCCGCGGCCAGCTGCTCCTTGGAGGGAGCCGGGCCACCCTGCGGCAGCTTCGCGGTCAGCTCGGCGACCTTATCGCCCATGTTGTTGACGAAGATCGTGCTCAGCGTCGCGAGGCCGAGCGTGCCGCCGACCTGCTGCATCGTGTTGAGCACGGCCGAGGCCACCGAGGAGTCCTCGTGCGCGACGCCGTGGACGGCCGTCAGGGTGAGCGGCACGAAGATCAGGCCCAGGCCGAAGGCGAGGACGACGATCCACGGCAGCAGGTCGGCGGCATACGTGCTCTGCGGCGTCAGGTGGGTGAAGCCCCACATGCCGAGCGCAGCGAAGCCCGCGCCCGCGCCGGAGATCCAGCGCGGGTCGACCTTGGCGATGAGGAACGACGCGAGCTGCGCGGCCACGACGATGCCGACCGAGAAGGGCAGGAACGCGAGGCCCGTCTTGAGCGGCGAGTAGCCGAGGATCGTCTGGATGTAGATGCCGAGGAAGTAGAACATCGCGAACATGCCGGCGCCGACGATGAGCATGACGAAGTAGGACGTGCCGCGGGTCCGGTCGCCGGGGATGCGCATCGGCAGGAGCGGGTGCTTGACCCGCGTCTCGATGACGACGAAGGCGACGAGCAGGACGACACCGATGGCGAGGTAGGTGATTGTCGTGGCGTCACTCCACGAGGTGCTCGCGGCGTGGGTCAGGCCGTAGACGAGCGAGGAGAGACCGGCGATCGAGGTGATGGCGCCGGGGATGTCGAGCGTGCCGCCGCCGTCCTCGGACTCGGTGAGGATGCGGAGGGCGAGGATCGCGACGACGATGCCGATCGGCAGGTTGATGAAGAAGTTCCAGCGCCAGTCGATCTCGGTCAGCGCACCGCCGAGGATGAGGCCGATGGCGGCGCCGGCACCGGACATGGCGGCGAAGACGCCCATGGCGCGGTTGCGCTCCTTGCCGGCCGGGAAGGTCGTCGTGATCAGCGCGAGCGCGTTGGGGGCGGCGAGGGCGCCACCGAGGCCCTGGACGGCGCGGGCGGCGAGCATCATCGCCTCGTTCTGGGCCACGCCGGCGACGAGCGAGGCCAGCGTGAACAGCACGATGCCCCAGAAGAAGAGCCGACGCCGGCCGTAGAGGTCACCGAGGCGACCGCCGAGCAGCAGCACGCCACCGAAGGCGAGCGTGTAGATGGTGATGACCCACTGGAGGTTCGCCTGGCTGAAGCCGAGGTCGGTCTCGATGTGGGGCAGCGCGATGTTCACGATGGTGCCGTCGAGCACGATCATGAGCTGGGCGGCGCAGATGACGAAGAGCGCCAGGCCGAGGCGCTTCGGCGGGGTGTCGTGGGAGGTGAAGTCGCTCTGGGGCTCGTCCACCTGATCGACCGTGGTCGAAGACATGGGTGTTCCTCTCGAAGGCATGCAGGTGTGGTGGTGGGTCGCCCCGACGCGGCCGGCTCAGCGAGTGCTGGGCGCGGGCGCGAGGGTGGCGGCGCAGGCCGGGAGGACGACGCTGTCCACGAACTCGGCGATGCGGTCCGGCCCGGGTCGACGTCCGGAGAGCAGTGCCTCATGGATCGACAGGGACGGGAGGATCATCAGCAGGGTGTCGAGGTCGGCGTCGGCGCCGACCTCACCGCGCTCTCGGGCGTGCTCGAAGATGGTGCGGGTGGCCTCGATCTTCGGGGCCAGGAACCGCTCGTGGATGCCGCGCGCCAGCTCTGGCTCGCGGTGGATGACGGGGAGCAGCGCCCCCCACGTGCCGATGACGACCTCGTCGTCGAGGCCTCCGTCGGCGCAGGCCTGGGCGAGCAGGTCGCCGCGCAGGCTCCCGGTGTGGGGGTCCTGCTCGGCGGGGCAGTCGATGAAGAGCCCGACGGCGTCGATGACGAGGTCGCGCTTGTGCGGCCAGCGTCGGTAGAGCGTCGCCTTGGACGCTCGTGCGGCCGTGGCGACGGCGTCGAACGTGAGCCGGTCGTAGCCGCTCTCGCGCAGGACGTCGATCGCGGCCTCGAGGATCTCGACCTCGCGGTCGCCGGCGACACGCGGACGGCTCGCGTGTGCGGCGTCCGTCGTGCTCGCGCTGGTCGTGCTCATGCTCACCCCGGCCCCACCCCGATGAAACGAAACTGTTTCGTTTCATCAAAGAGTAGATCGGGACGGGCCTGTTGGCAAACCACGTGTCGAGCCTTCGGTGCGTCGACCTGGCCGGCCGTCCCGCCCCGACGGACGGAACGGCTCAGACCCGCTCGACGGGCGGGCTCGTGCGCACGAACCACAGGCCGGCGGCCACCCCGCCGAGCCCGATGACGTATGCCGCCGGGACGAGTCCCGGCGAACGTCCGGCGAGCAGCCCCGCGAGGATGGCGACGGGCACGGCCGCCGCGAAGGCGAGGGCCGTGTGGCGTACCCAGCGACGGGTGGTGGCGGCCGTGAACGACCCGGCCGGTGGTGACGACGCAGAGAGCGCGGTCGCCGCATGGCCGACGACGCAGCCGGCGGCGGCCGGCAGCGACCACCACGAGAAGCTCCCCGCCGGGGTCAGCGTGAACCACCCGTAGAGCAGCAGGGTCCAGTAGACGGCAGGAGCCGCCGAGCCGGCCCAGGCCATCGTGACCAGCGGCAGCAGCACGAGCGCCCACCAGAGGGAGTCGAACCCGCCGACCGCGAGGGAGAGGCTCGCGAGGTAGACGGCGACACCGCCCATCGCCGCGCCGGTCGCGCCGAGCTGGCTCAGCGACCACTCGGGTCCGGCGCCGAACCGCACGGTCCGGCGCAGCCGGACGCGGCGGGCCACCGACGGCGGACGCGTCGACCGCAGCAGCTCCTGGGGCAGCGGGTCCTCAGCAGGTGCGCGCACGGTCACCGCCTCGCCATCCGTGGTGCCGACGCCCGGCGCGCGATGTCGCGGAGGACCTGGTCGAGGGAGCCGGCGCCCCGCCAGGGCACGACCGGGACACCGCGCAGCCGGAGGTTGTGCACCTCGGCGTCGCGCGACAGCAGCCGGATCCGCCAGGCCAACGCCTGGTAGACGCTCGACGGGTCGGCGACGAGGTGGTCGGGGAACGTGTCGACGACGACGACGGTCATTCCGCGCGCCGCCAGCGTGTGGGCCAGCGTCACCATCGTCGGGTCGATGAGCGGTGAGAGGACGAGGCACAGGGCGTTGGGGTCGACGCCGCGGATCGCGTGCTCGCCGGTGTCGCGTCGCTCGGTGGCCGGCGAGATCGCGGCGAGCGTGTCGAGCACGCGCCGGAGGTGGTTCGTGCCGGAGCCGACGCCGAGGGTCGGGACCTCGGCCGCGCCGACGGTGCGCAGGGTCAGCCGGTCGTTGCTCCGGAGGAAGTGCTCGCTGATCGCGCCGGCGGCCCGCACCGTGACGTCGAGGCTCGTCGGGCGTCCGTCGATGCCCTCGCGAGGGCCGACGTCGCTGAAGCAGTCGACGAGCAGGAAGACGTGGGCGTCCTCGTCGGTGAACGTCGACGTGACGTGCAGGGCCCCCGTCCGCATCGAGACGGGCCAGTGGATCCGCCGCAGCCGGTCACCCGGGTGGAAGCGGCGGATCGTGTTGAACTCCGAGCCGGACCCGGGCCGGTTCGACCGGTTCAGCCCGACGATGCCGCGGGGGTGCGGTGTCGGGGCGCTCGCGTCGAAGGAAGCCGGCACGGGGAGGGTGGCGGAGTCGAGGTCCGGCAGGTCGACGGGGCCGGCGCGGAAGGCTCCCCACGTGCTGACGAGCGCGACGCTGACGGTGCCGACGCGACGTCGTCCCCAGCGCGTGGACCGCAGCCCGAGCGTCGCGGCCCCGTCCTCGAGCTCGGCGATCCCGCTCGACGGCTTGCGCTCGACCCACGGGGCCTGGGCCAGGGTGACGACGCCGTGGACGTCGTGCAGGGCTGGCTCGGTGGTCACGTAGACCCCGGTCGCCGACCCCTCGCGCAGCGTCGAGTCGCCGAGTCGCGCCGTCGCGGTCACCTCGGTGCGTGGCCGCGCGAGGTGGCCCCACAGCGCAGCGACGACGAGCGGCGCCACGATGACGAGCAGGTCGGCCCGGCGACCGACGACGGCGACGATCGCGCCGCCGGCGGCGAGGAGGATCGCCCGCTGGTGGGCAGCGGTCGGCTCCCACCCGCCGAGTCGGCGCGTGGCTGTCCGGTGGGGGCGCCAGGGCTGCACGGGCTCTCAGCCGCCAGCCGCCGGGCCCGCTGACGAGTCGGCGACCGGTCCCGGTGCCAGGTGCTCCCGGGCCGACGGGGTCGCGACCGTCCGAAGGAGGCTCTCGACGATGCTGCGCCCCGACGCGTTGCTCATCCACAGCTCGGGCTTGACGGTGATGCGGTGCGCGAGGACCGGCACGGCCACGGCCTTGACGTCCTCGGGGGTCACGTAGTCGCGACCGTCGACGACGGCATACGCCCGGGCGCACAGGAGCAGGCCGAGCGCGCCACGGGGAGAGGCGCCCATGAGGACGTCGGCGTGGGTGCGGCTGGCTGCGGTCAGTGCGACGCAGTAGCGCCCGACCGACTCGTCGACGGCCGTCGCCTCGATGGCCGCCTGCATGGCGAGCAGCTGCTCCGCGTCGACGATGCGGCGCAGCTCCTGCTCCTCGCGCTGGCGGGCCATCCGGTTCGAGAGGATCTCCCACTCCTCGTCGAGGGTCGGGTAGCCGAACGAGATGCGCATGAGGAAGCGGTCGAGCTGCGCCTCCGGGAGCGGGTAGGTCCCTTCGTACTCAACGGGATTCGCGGTCGCGAGGACGTGGAAGGGGCGGGGCAGCTGGAAGGTGCGGCCCTCGACCGTCACCTGCTTCTCCTGCATCGCCTCGAGGAGCGCCGCCTGGGTCTTCGGCGGCGTCCGGTTGATCTCGTCGGCGAGGAGAAGTCCGGCGAAGAGGGGCCCCGCGCGGAACTCGAACTCGCCCGACCGCTGGTCGTAGATGAACGAGCCGGTGATGTCTCCGGGCAGCAGGTCGGGCGTGAACTGGGCCCGCTTGAAGTCGAGCCCCAGGGTCTGGGCGAAGCTGCGTGCCGCCAGCGTCTTGCCGAGGCCGGGGAAGTCCTCCATGAGGACGTGCCCGCCGGCGAGGATGCCGGACAGGACGAGCCGCAGCGACTCGCGCTTGCCGACGACCGCCCGGTCGACCTCGTCGAGGACGGCACCGCTCAGCTCACTGACCCGGGTCAGGTTCATCTCGGTCATGCGCTACCACTGCTCGATTCGTCGGAGGATGGGGTCGAGGCGCTGGGGACGGTACAGGTCGGCTGGGGGCAGGCCGACGAGCAGGTCCCACAGCTCGGGTGGCGTCACACCCTGGGCCCACTTCGGCTCCTCCTCGGCGACGATGCCGTGCCGGGCGTAGAGCCGTTCGCGGATGAGCACCTGCAGCTGCAGGTGCAGGTCGTGCACGACGCTCTCGCGCCCCTCGCGGCGGGTGTTGGCCGCCTCGAGCCGTCCCGCCAGGTTGGTGACGCGGAAGTCGTTGCCGCGCGAGTGCCCGCCGAGGTCGCCGTCGACGAGGGGCCAGACCGTCAGGTGCTGCGGCGCGGTGTGGTCGATGAGGTGCCAGACGAGCAGCGCGGCGGCGAGCAGGATCACGAGGAGCACGGGCACGTCCGGTGCGAGACCGAGCCCCGCCGTGAGTGCCGCCAGGACCACCCACGTCAGGAACAGGCCGACGAGTCGACGACGCCACGGGCGCAGCGCCAGGGCGATCTCCCGGGTCCGCGAGGGCGCCCGGCGGACCGCGCCGCGGGGGAGTGGCCGTCCGGCCGACGCCGCTGCCCGCTCGCGCGCCTCGCGCGCCTCGCGCGCCTCGCGCGCCTCGCGCCGGGTCCGAGGAGGTATGCCGTCCGGCTGGCTGCTCACGACGACTCCTCCCGCGCGGCCGCCGACGCGCCACGCTCGGCAGCCTGCCGCGAAGCCACCTGCTCGAGGTCGGCGATGAGGACCCGGAGGTCGGCGATCGCCCGGTCACGGTGGCTCTCGCCGAGGTCGTGGACCGAGAAGCGCGCCTCGCGGTAGAGGGCGGCGAGGTCGCCCAGCCGGGCGGAGTCGACCGGCCACACGCCGATGACGCGCTCGGTGTACTCCGTCGACGTCTCGGCGGTCAGTCGCGGCAGTCCGGTCGCGGCGGCGGAGGTCTCGAGTCCGAGCCAGGCCGCGACGATGGCGTTGCGGGGCTCGCCGCTCTCCAGGTCCCGCAGCCGGTCCCGCGCCTCCTCGAGGAGCTCGGTGGGCACGAGCGGGATCGCGAAGTCGGGCTCCTCGTGCAGCTCGAGGTGCGGGCGCCGGCGCAGCAGCGACCGGACCAGCTGCGCGAGGACGACGAGCACCACGAGGGCTGCCAGCACGAGCACGATCTGGACGAGGGTGACGAGCACGGGAGATGGGTCGAAGGGCGTCGACGTCGACGTCGACGTCGACCGGGGCGGCGTCGCGGAGGGAGGCAGGGACGTCAGGGTCGGCAGCGGCGTGAACGTCTGCGCGTCGAGCGGGCGGGACAGCAACGGCACGGGTTGGCCCAGCGCGGCCACGACCAGAGCGGCCATGACGACGGCGCCACCCACGATGGTGACCTGAGCCCCCCGCCTCGACATGCGAGTGACCCTATGCCAGCGGGCTCGTCGACGGTCGCCGAGCCGGCCGATCGTTGCCGTCCCGATAGGTCCGGGCGGCAGACGACCGACGGGTCGCTCGGTGGGTCAGCCCTGGGCGGGCTTCTTCTCGACGGGGACGAGCTCGGCGTCACGCACCTCGACGACCTCGCCCTCGGCATACGCCAGCTCGCTGATGCGGCCGCTGGCCCGCAGGTCGGACTCGGCCGCCCGCACGTGGGCGACCGAGGCGGCGGGGGCGACGAGGGTCATGGTGCGCACCTCGGCGCGCATGCCGACCTTGGCCTCCGACTTGACCTTGCGCACGCCCGCCAGCGCCGACCCCACCGATGCGAGGAGCGCGGGCTCGCCACCGGAGGGCAGCTCGTCACGGGTCGGCCAGGACTGGCGGTGCACGGAGCCCTCGCCGAACCACGACCAGACCTCGGCCGTGGCGTAGGGGAGGAACGGTGCGAGCAGGCGCAGCAGCGTCTCGAGGGCGAGGCGCAGCGCGGCACGGGCGCTCGCGGCGGCCTCGTCGCCCTGACCGCCGTAGGCGCGGTCCTTGACGAGCTCGAGGTAGTCGTCGCAGAACGTCCAGAAGAAGGTCTCCGTGGCCTCGAGCGAGCGGGTGTAGTCCCAGCCCTCGAAACCCTGGGTCGCCTTGTCGACGACGTCGGCGAGGGCCGCGAGCATCGAGAGGTCGAGGGGGTGGGTCACGGCGGCACGAAGGTCGCCGTCGACGTCACCGAAGCCGAGGGCGAACTTGCTCGCGTTGAGCACCTTGATGGCGAGCCGGCGCCCGACCTTCATCTGGCCGGTGTCGTAGGCGGCGTCGGTGCCGAGGCGACCCGAGGCCGCCCAGTAGCGCACCGCGTCGGCGCCGTTGGCCTTGACGACGTCCTCGGGCGTCTCGGCGTTGCCCTTGGACTTGCTCATCTTCTTGCGGTCGGGGTCGAGGATCCAGCCGCTGATCGCGGCGTGCTTCCACGGCGCCACACCGTGCTCGAAGTACGAGCGCGTCACCGTGGCGAAGAGCCAGGTGCGGATGATGTCGTGCCCCTGGGGACGCAGGTCGTAGGGGAAGATGCTCGCGAAGAGCGCCTCGTCCGACCCGAGCCGGTCGCCGTCGGCGGCGCCCTCGCGGACCGGCCAGCCGGCGGCGATCTGCGGCGTCA
This sequence comes from Terrabacter sp. P2_E3, assembly GCF_056403915.1. Classification (NCBI taxonomy): domain Bacteria; kingdom Bacillati; phylum Actinomycetota; class Actinomycetes; order Micrococcales; family Intrasporangiaceae; genus Terrabacter; species Terrabacter sp. P2_E3. The sequence goes on along the minus strand of NZ_JBFUEN010000010.1, from coordinate 32,975 downwards.
GCGACGACGTGGCCCACGTGTCCATGATGTCGGGGTCGGCGACGAAGCCACCCGCCTGGCCGCGCTGGGACTCCTCGTAGCCCTCGGGCACGTCGATCTGCGGGTCGACGGGAAGCGCCGAGGCGGGCGGTGTCAGCGGGTGGTCGTGGTCGACCTCACCCGCGACGTCGACGGGGTACCAGACCGGGAACGGCACGCCGAAGAAGCGCTGGCGCGAGATGAGCCAGTCGCCGTTGAGGCCCTCGACCCAGTTCTTGTAGCGCGAGCGCATGAAGGCGGGGTGGAAGTCGACCTCGTCACCCATGCCGACGAGCTTGGAGCGCAGCGCCTCCTCGCGGCCGCCGTTGCGGATGTACCACTGGCGCGAGGTGACGATCTCGAGCGGCTTGTCGCCCTTCTCGTAGAAGTTCGCCTTGCGCTGGGTCTTCTGCGGCTCGCCGTCGAGGTCGCCGGACTCGCGCAGCGCGGCCACGACGGCCTCGCGGGCGCTGAACGTCGTCTTCGTCGCGAGCGACTCGGCGTAGAGGGCCTCGCCCGGGCCGCCGGCGAGCCACTCGGGCGTCTCGGCCTGGAGGCGGCCGGTGCGGGTGATGAGCGACCGGATCGGCAGCTGCAGCTCGCGCCACCACATGACGTCGGTGAGGTCGCCGAAGGTGCAGCACATGGCGATGCCGGCGCCCTTGTCCATCTCGGCGGCGCGGTGCGCGACCACCGGCACCTCGACGCCGAAGAGCGGCGACGTGACCGTCGTGCCGAAGAGCGACTGGTAGCGCTCGTCGTCGGGGTGCGCGATGAGGGCCACGACCGACGGGATGAGCTCGGGTCGGGTCGTCTCGATGAAGACCGGCTCGCCGCCGTCCCGGTGGAAGGCGACCCGGTGGTACGCGCCGGGGTAGTCGCGCGCCTCGAGCTCGGCCTGCGCCACGGCGGTCTGGAACGTCACGTCCCAGAGGCCCGGGGCCTCGCTCTGGTAGGCCTCGCCGCGCTCGAGGTTGTGCAGGAAGGCCTGCTGCGCCACGGCGCGCGAGCGCTCGTCGATGGTGCGGTAGGAGATGTCCCAGTCGAGGCTGAAGCCGAGGCGACGGAAGAGCGACTCGAAGGTCACCTCGTCCTTGACGGTGAGGACGTCACACAGCTCGATGAAGTTCTTGCGGCTGATCGGGCGCTGGTCGGCGGCCTTGATGGCCTTGCCCTTGGCGTCGACGCCCTCCTCGAAGGGCGGCATGAAGCCCTCCTCGTAGGGCAGGCTCGCGTCGCCGCGCACGCCGTAGTAGTTCTGCACCCGGCGCTCGGTCGGCAGGCCGTTGTCGTCCCAGCCGATGGGGTAGAAGACCTCGAGGCCCTGCATCCGCTTGTAGCGGGCCATGCAGTCGGTGTGGGTGTAGCTGAAGACGTGGCCGACGTGCAGGCTGCCGCTCGCCGTGGGCGGCGGGGTGTCGATGGCGAAGACCTGGTCGCGGGGGAGCGCGAGGGCCTTCTCGCGGTCGAAGGCGTAGGTGCCCTCGTCGGCCCATACCTGCATCCACTTCTCCTCGAGCCCGTCGAGCGTGGGTCGCTCGGGGATCCGCGAGGTCGTGGGTGCAGGTGTGTCAGTCATGCGCCCAATCCTTCCATGCGCGCCGGGGTGCCCTCGACCGGCTTTCCCCCGGCCGACCGGCACGGTCGGACCACGCGCGTATGCCGTCCGTCGGTCCGCGCGCCACCGCAGCGGGTCGGCACGTCAAGAGTCGCGACCGGCGTGGCGTGCGTCACGGCCGCGCACGCGATCACGGTCATCCCGTGTTCGTCGGCAGGGGCGATCGGCCCATCGGCGTGCCGAAGCGGAGCGGCGCAGGGCAGAGTGTCCCCATGGAGCCCGTCTACTCGTCCGTCATCGGTTTCGCCCGCGGGGTGTTCGCGATGCAGGGGCTGAAGTTCACCGTCCTCGGCGACGACAACGTCCCGCGCACCGGGGGAGCGGTGATGACGATCAACCACACCGGCTACATGGATTTCGCCTACGCCGGGCTCGCCGCCCAGAAGTCCGACCGCCTCGTGCGGTTCATGGCCAAGGACGGTGTCTTCTCGCACGCCGTCAGCGGTCCGCTGATGCGCGGCATGAAGCACATCCCGGTCGACCGGACCGCGGGAGCGGCGTCGTACGCCACCGCCGTCGACGCGCTCCGCGCCGGAGAGATCGTCGGCGTCTTCCCGGAGGCGACGATCTCGCGCTCGTTCGAGCTCAAGGAGTTCAAGACCGGTGCGGCCCGGATGGCGGTCGAGGCCGGTGTCCCGATCCTGCCCGTCGTGATCTGGGGCTCGCAGCGGGTCTGGACCAAGGGCCACCCGAAGCGGCTCGGCCGCACCAACGTCCCGATCCTCATCAACGTCGGGGAGCCGATCGCCGTCGCGCCCGATGCCGACCCCGTGGCCGTGACCGAGCAGTACAAGGCCGTCATGGCCGACCTGCTCGCGGTCGCCCGGGCGGCCTACGAGCCCCTGACGGGCCCCGACCTCAAGTTCCTCCCCGCGAGCATGGGCGGCACCGCGCCGACGCTCGCCGAGGCGACCCGCCTCGACGAGGCCGACACGCTGGAGCGGCAGCGACGCGCCGACGAGCAGCGGGGGTTCCCGACCGAGTGAGCCGGTCCGGGGTGAGGACGTTCGGGGCGACGACCCGACGCCGGTAGCCTTCCGGCATGGCTCGTCAGGCACGTCAGCGCGTCCCCGAGGGTCCGGCTCCGGACCCCGCGGTCCAGAAGCTCCGGATCCGCTACACGAAGCGGGGGCGGCTGCGGTTCACCTCGAGCCGCGACTTCCAGCGCGCGCTCGAGCGCGCGCTGCGCCGGGCGGACGTGCCGATGGCGTTCTCGGCCGGCTTCCACCCGCACCCGAAGATCAGCTACGCCAACGCCGCGGCCACCGGCACCGGCAGCGAGGCGGAGTACTTCGAGATCTCGGTGACCCAGCGCGTCGAGCCCGAGTCGGTCCGCGCCGCGCTCGACGAGGCCCTGCCCGAGGGGATCGACATCCTCCAGGTCGTCGAGGCCACCCCAGGGGCGCTCGCCGACCGTCTCGAGGCGAGCGACTGGCTGCTCGAGTTCGCCGGGGTGCCGCTCGAGGTCCTCGAGGCTGCCGTCGAGGCTCTCATGGAGCGCGACACGGCCGAGGTGACCCGGCTGACGAAGTCCGGTCCGCGCACCTTCGACGTGCGCGGCGCGATCGTGGCCGCACGCGTCCTGAGCCCGGGCGACGCGCTCGGCGACACGGTCACGACTCACGAAGTCGGGACCGACTGTGCGATACTGCGCATGGTCGTACGGCACACCACACCGGCTGTACGCCCCGACGACATTCTGACCGCGCTGCGTGAGATCGCCGACCTGCAGCCTCCGCGCCCCCCACTGGTGACGCGACTGGCGCAGGGACCGCTCGACACCGCAAACGTGCGGGTGACCGACCCGCTGGAATGACCTGCCAGGTCATGACGACGAAATGGTTGCCGACCAGGACGCCGACGGCATTCGATCACGGGGCCGCGCCCAGCGCGAACCGTTTTCGGGTGTAGCGAGACGACTTCCGTCCCGTCGCAGACGCGGCGCGACGACTGCAACCGCACTCGTGCGGTGTCGACGGCCCCGGCCGCGTGTGGGTCACACCGCACCTGACGGGAGGCTGCCTGATGGCACCCAACGACACCACCACCGGCGACGAAGCCACGCTGTTCCCCTCCGACCAGGGCAACGAGCAGAGCACGGACGCGCCGGCGCCGCGTCGCCGCGCCACGCGTCGCACCACGAAGAAGGCCACGACGATCGTGCCCTCCGCCGAGGCTCCGGCCGAAGCTCCGGCCGACCCGACCGCTGAGGCCTCCACCGACGAGCCCGCGGTCGCCGCAGCACCCGAGGGAGTCTCCGTCGGCGACGCCCCGGCTGAGGCCGTCCCTGAGACCAAGCGTCCGGCCCGCAAGCGCGCGACGCGCAAGAAGGCGACGGTCGCCGCGCCGATCGAGCCGGCCCCCGACACCGACGGGCCGAGCCCGGTCGCCGAGGTCTCCGAGGTCTCCGAGGAGTCCGCCGAGGCCGCGCCGGCCGAGAAGGCCCCCAGGGCCGAGAGGGCACCGCGAGCCGCCCGGGCCACGAAGCGTGGATCGCGCACCAAGGCCGACCGGGCCAACGCTGCCGTCGAGGAGCTCGTCGCCGGCGCGCTCTCGGGTGACGACGCGACCACGGAGAGCCCCGCAGACGCGAGCACGGCGACCTACACGGCCGCCGACCCCGGGGCGATCGACCTCTCCGCCCTCATCGACGTCGACGCCCTCGACGAGTCCGAGGACCTCGACGACGCTGCCTCCGGCGTTGACTCCGACGACGACCGCCAGGGAGCCGTCGTCCCCAGCTTCAGCGTGCTCTTCCAGGCCCCGGACGCGAGCCAGGCCGTGCCGACGCGTCGACGCCGTGGCACGCCCCCGCCCGAGGCGGAGGAGCCGACCCCCGACGTCGAGGACGACGAGCCCACCGTCGCCGACGAGGACCAGACCGACGTCGACGAGCAGACCGACGAGCAGACCGACGAGCAGACCGACGAGGAGAGCAGCCCGCGTCGCTCGCGCCGCCGCCGCGGCGGCAAGGGGCGCCGGGGCCGCGCCACCGACGACGACGACGCGCAGGACCAGCAGTCCGACACCGACGAGCGCGACTCCCGCGACTCCCGGCGCTCGGCCGACGCTCGCGGCGAGTCCGCCGATGGCGCGGACGACGCCGAGTCCGACGCCGACGCCGACTCCGAGGGCGACTCCGACGACGAGGGCGGCTCGAGCCGTCGTCGCCGTCGCCGCCGCCGTGCCGGCTCCGCCCCGGAGTCCGGTGACGACACCCCCAACGTCTCGACCCGCGTGCGCCAGCCGCGCAGCCAGAGCGACGAGCCGGTCGCCGTCAAGGGCTCGACCCGTCTCGAGGCCAAGAAGCAGCGCCGTCGCGAAGGGCGCGAGGCCGGGCGCCGCCGCACGATCATCACCGAGGCCGAGTTCCTCGCCCGCCGTGAGGCCGTCGACCGGGTCATGGTCGTGCGCAACAAGGAGGGGCGCACCCAGATGGGCGTGCTCGAGGACGGCGTCCTCGTCGAGCACTACATCGACCAGGCCACGAACGTCTCGATGGCCGGCAACATCTACCTCGGCCGCGTGCAGAACGTCCTGCCCTCGATGGAGGCCGCCTTCGTCGACATCGGCAAGGGCCGCAACGCCGTGCTCTACGCCGGTGAGGTCAACTGGGACGCCGCCGGCCTCGAGGCCAACCAGCCCAAGCGCATCGAGAACGCCCTCGGCTCGGGCCAGACGGTGCTCGTCCAGGTCACCAAGGACCCGATCGGCCACAAGGGCGCCCGCCTCACCTCGCAGATCTCGCTGCCGGGTCGCTACCTCGTCTACGTCCCCAACAGCTCGATGACCGGGATCAGCCGCAAGCTGCCGGACACCGAACGCGCGCGCCTCAAGAAGATCCTGCGCGACGTCGTGCCGGACTCGGCCGGCGTCATCGTGCGCACCGCGGCCGAGGGGGCCAGCGAGGAGGAGCTGCGTGCCGACGTCGAGCGACTGACGCGCACGTGGGAGGACATCCAGGCCAAGGCCGAGGCTGCGTCCACCCCCCGCGCCGGCAAGAGCAAGGGCAAGAAGAAGAACGGTGCGGCCGGGTCGGTCACCGGCGGACAGGCCCCGATGCTCCTGCACGGTGAGCCCGACCTCACGGTCCGGGTCATCCGCGACGTCTTCAACGAGGACTTCAAGCAGCTGGTCGTGGCCGGCGACCAGGCGTGGAACGAGATCCACCCGTACATCTCCTCCGTCGCGCCCGACCTCGCCGACCGCGTCACGAAGTGGACCGCCGAGGAGGATCTCTTCACGCACCACCGGGTCGACGAGCAGCTCTCCAAGGCGATGGACCGCAAGGTCTGGCTGCCGAGCGGCGGCTCCCTCGTCATCGACCGCACCGAGGCGATGACGGTCGTCGACGTCAACACCGGCAAGTTCGTCGGCTCGGGCGGCAACCTCGAGGAGACGGTCACCAAGAACAACATCGAGGCGGCCGAGGAGATCGTGCGCCAGCTCCGGCTGCGCGACATCGGCGGCATCATCGTCATCGACTTCATCGACATGGTCCTCGAGAGCAACCGCGACCTCGTCGTGCGTCGCCTGCTCGAGTGCCTCGGTCGGGACCGCACCAAGCACCAGGTCGCCGAGGTCACCTCGCTCGGCCTCGTCCAGATGACCCGCAAGCGCGTCGGGTCGGGCCTCATCGAGGTCTTCTCCGAGACGTGCGACCACTGCAACGGCCGCGGCTTCATCATCCACACCGACCCCGTCGACAAGGGCGCCCACGCGCACGAGCAGAGCCAGGGCGACAACGGCGGAGGTGGTGGCACCAGCCGTCGTCGTGGCCGCGGCCAGGGCGCCGGCCAAGCCTCGAGCCCCGGCGGCGCCCAGGGCAACGGCGGGCAGCAGGCGAGCCAGCAGTCGCAGCAGGCACCGCAGGCGGAGTCCAAGAGCAACGGCCCCACGGCCGCCCAGATCGCGGCAGCGGCCCACGCGGCCGCGCTCAAGAGCGCCTCCGGCCAGCCCGCGGGGGAGGCGGCCGCCGAGGCCGTCGCCGAGATGAGCGCCGAGGTCCACGGCGGGAAGGCCTTCCCCGAGGATGACGGCCCGTGGTCGGGAGACGACGCGCACGACGTCGACCCCGCCGACGAGCAGGCGACCCAGGGTGGCACGCACGTCGAGCTCGAGTCCGACGTCGCCGACACCACGACCGGCACCACGACCGTCTCCGACCACACCACGGACGACTCGGCGCCCGAGGCGCCCGAGGCGCCCGAGGCGGCTGCCGCGGCGGCGCCCGCGACCCGAGGACGCCGTCGTCGGGGCCGCGTGGTCGCCCCGGCCGGCCCGCCGCGGGCGAGCAACGAGTCCGGCGGCGAGTCGGGCAGCACCGGCGGGGCCTGACCTCGGTTTGGAGGTGGGACCTCCCAGCCGGTAATCTTTTCCCTTGGTGCGCCCACCGGGCCCGTGTTGACGGGCCGGTGCCGAAAGCGGCGATACCAACCCTTGATGAGAGAGTGAGTTTCACTGTGTACGCGATTGTTCGCGCTGGCGGTCGCCAGGAGAAGGTGTCGGTGGGCGATGTCCTGCTCGTCGACAAGGTGACGGGTCAGCCCGGCGATGCCATCGAGCTCACGCCGCTGCTCCTCGTGGACGGGACCACGGTCACGTCCGACGCCGACAAGCTGTCCAAGGTGTCGGTGAAGGCCGAGGTCGTCAAGGCCGCCAAGGGCCCCAAGATCGTCATCATGAAGTACAAGAACAAGACCGGCTACCGCAAGCGTCAGGGCCACCGTCAGCCGCTGACCCAGGTCAAGATCACCGCCATCAACGCGTGATCCACCCGGAACCCAGAGACTCACGAGAGAAGGACTGACATGGCACACAAGAAGGGTGCGTCCTCGACCCGCAACGGTCGCGACTCGAACGCACAGTTCCTCGGCGTCAAGCGTTTCGGTGGCCAGAAGGTCAACGCGGGCGAGATCCTCGTCCGTCAGCGCGGCACGCACTTCCACCCGGGCGAGGGTGTCGGTCGCGGTGGCGACGACACGCTCTTCGCCCTCGTCGCCGGCGCCGTGAAGTTCGGCTCCAAGCGCGGCCGCAAGACGGTCAACATCGAGCAGCCGGAGACGGCCGCTGCTGAGTGATCACCTGATCACCCACTGAGTGTGTACCGGAAGGGCGGGCCCGCGTGGCCCGCCCTTCCGCCTTTCCGGGCACACCGCGTACGCAACCTGCGTATGCCGTCCGCCCACCCTGATCTGGAAGAGTGACCCCCATGGCTGTGACCTTCGTCGACCGCGTCGTGCTGCACCTCAGCGCCGGCGCCGGGGGGCACGGCGTCGCCTCCGTCAAGCGCGAGAAGTTCAAGCCGCTGGGCGGTCCTGACGGCGGCAACGGCGGGCACGGCGGCTCCGTGATCCTGCGCGTCGACCCCCAGGCGACGACCCTGCTCGACTACCACCGCCACCCGCACCGCAAGGCGGTCAACGGCCTGCCCGGTGCCGGCGACGAGAAGAACGGCGCCGACGGCGACGACCTCGTGCTGTCGGTTCCGGAAGGCACGGTCGTCAAGGACGGCGAGGGGCGCATCGTCATGGACCTCGTCGGCATGGGCACCGAGCACGTCATCGCCCGTGGCGGCCGCGGCGGTCTCGGCAACAAGGCGCTGTCGTCGGCCCGCCGCAGGGCGCCCGGCTTCGCGCTCCTCGGCGAGCCCGGTGAGGAGGTCGACGTCGTGCTCGAGCTCAAGACCCTCGCCGACGTCGCGCTCATCGGCTTCCCGAGCGCCGGCAAGTCCTCGCTCGTCTCGGTGCTGTCGGCCGCCAAGCCGAAGATCGCCGACTACCCCTTCACGACGCTCGTGCCCAACCTCGGCGTCGTCACCGCTGGCTCGGCCCGTTTCACCGTCGCCGACGTCCCGGGTCTCATCCCCGGCGCGCACGAGGGCAAGGGCCTGGGCCTCGAGTTCCTGCGCCACGTCGAGCGCTGCTCGGTCCTCGTCCACGTCATCGACTGCGCGACCCTCGAGCCCGGCCGTGACCCGATGAGCGACCTCGACGTCATCGAGAACGAGCTGTCGCTCTACGTGCCCGACGCCGACCTCGGCGGCAAGCCGCTCGCCGACCGCACCCGGATCGTGGTGCTCAACAAGGCCGACGTGCCCGAGGCCCGCGAGCTGGCCGAGATGGTCAAGCCGGACCTCGAGGCGCGCGGCATCGAGGTCTTCATCGTCTCCGCGGTGGCCCACCAGGGCCTGCGCGAGCTGAGCTTCGCGATGGCCCGCCACGTCGATGCCGCCCGCGCCGAGATCGAGGCCGAGGCCGCCGTGCCGAAGCGCGTCGTGCTGCGCCCCAAGTCCGTCGACGACAAGGGCTTCAGCATCGTCAAGGAGAACGGTCCGGACGGGCCGATCTTCCGGGTCGCCGGCGAGCGCCCCTATCGCTGGGTGCGCCAGACCGACTTCTCCAACGACGAGGCCGTCGGCTACCTCGCCGACCGGCTCGGCCGTCTCGGTGTCGAGGAGGAGCTCTACAAGGTCGGCGCCGTGGCCGGCGACACCGTCGTCATCGGTACCGCTGAGGACGCCGTCGTCTTCGACTGGGAGCCGACCCTGCAGGCCGGCGCCGAGCTGCTCGGCACCCGTGGCACCGACCTGCGGCTCGCGGAGTCCTCGCGGCCCACCCGTGACGAGAAGCGCGAGGCCCAGAAGGACCGCTACGCCGCCCGCGCGGCCACGCAGGAGGAGCTCGAGGCCGAGCGTCGCTCGGGCCTCTGGCACGTCGCCGCCGACGAGGGCGACGACGCCTGAGTCCACTCTCGCCCCGTCGCGGGGTGTCTTCCGCCGGGCGGTCGGGGTCGGTCCCGCGGGTCGCGAGGACGGCGCCCCCGGCGCGGGGTGACCGCCTACAGTGTCGGCATGAGCTCGTGGGGCGCGTTGCTGCGTCGCGGTCACCTCGGCACCGAGGCCGACCGGGCGACGTACCGCACCCTGCACACGGCTCTGCTGGCCTCGCCCCCGCTGCGGATGGGCCTGACGCCGGCGGCCGCCGAGCGCTCGCTCAAGCACCTCCGGTCGCTCCTCGGAGCACCGGCGGTCGCCATGACCGACACGAGCGCGTTGCTCGCATGGGAGGGCGGTCGCTCGCACCACGCCCACCAGCCCGTCGTCATCTCCACGGGGACGCTCGGCCACGGCCGGACGACCGTCGTCGACGGTGCGGACGTCGCGTGCGCCGAGCCCTCGTGCATCGTGCGCCAGGCGATCGTCGCGCCCCTCGACGTCGACGAGAAGGTCGTCGGGACGCTGCAGGTCTTCACCGGCCGTGCCTCGGCGGGTCTCGTCCGGGCCACGAACGAGGTGGCGCGCTGGGTCTCCGGACAGCTCGAGCTGGCCGAGCTCGACGCCTCGCGGACCCGGCTCATGGAGGCCGAGGTGCGCGCCCTCCGGGCGCAGATCAGCCCGCACTTCATCTACAACTCGCTGACCGCGATCGCGTCGTTCACGCGCACCGACCCCGAGCGGGCCCGGGAGCTGCTCGTCGACCTCGCCGAGTTCACCCGCTACTCCTTCCGGCGGCACGGCGAGTTCACGACCCTGGCAGAGGAGCTGCGGTCCATCGAGGCCTACCTCGTCATCGAGAAGGCCCGTTTCGGTGACCGGCTCACCGTGACGGTCCGCGTCGCGCCCGAGGTGCTCCCCGTCGTCGTGCCGTTCCTCTGTCTCCAGCCACTCGTCGAGAACGCCGTGCAGCACGGCATCGAGGGCCGGGCAGGCAGCGGTGAGATCAGCATCCTCGCGCAGGACGCCGACCACGAGTGCGTCGTGACGATCGAGGACAACGGCGTCGGCGAGGACCCAGAGCGGGTGCGCCGGGTCCTCGCGGGCGACCCGGGCAGCGACTCCGTGGGCCTCGCCAACGTCGACGAGCGCCTGCGCACCGCCTTCGGCGACGACTACGGTCTCGTCGTCGAGACGGCGCCCGGCGCCGGCACCAAGGTCGTCGTCCGGCTGCCGAAGTTCCGTCCGGGGGTGCACGTGTGACCACGACCCCGGACACCGAGCTCGCGCCCCTGCTGCGGGTGCTGGCCGTCGACGACGAGGCACCCGCCCTCGACGAGCTCACGTGGATGCTCGGCCGCCACGAGTGCGTGCGCCAAGTCGTGCCGGCCGGGTCGGGGGAGGCGGCGCTGCGCGTGCTCCACGAAGGGCAGGTCGACGCGATCTTCATGGACGTGCAGATGCCGGGCCTCAGCGGCCTCGACCTCGCGCGGGTGCTGTCGCGCTTCACGACCCAGCCCCCGATCGTCTTCGTCACCGCCCACGAGCAGCATGCGGTCGACGCGTTCGAGCTCAACGTCGTCGACTACGTCCTCAAGCCGGTGCGCGACGAGAGGCTCGACCAGGCGGTGCGCCGCGTCGTCCGGCAGATCCACGGGCGTGAGACGTCCGCGGCGACGGGCGACGAGACCATCGTCGTCGAGCTGGCCGGGGTGAGCCGGCTCGTGGCGCGTTCCGACGTCCTCTACGTCGAGGCGCAGGGCGACTACGCCCGCCTGCACACGGCGAGCGAGAGCCACCTCGTCCGGGTGCCGCTCACCACCCTCGCCGACCAGTGGCGCGAGGCGGGGTTCGTCCGCATCCACCGGTCCTCGCTCGTCGCGCTCGGCCACATCACCGAGTGGCGCACCGAGGGCGGGCGCACGACCGTCGTCGTCGGTGGCCACGAGCTCGTCGTGAGCCGGCGCCACACGCGTGCGCTGCGCGACCTGCTCGTGCGACGTGCCCAGCCGCTCGGGCGCGGTGGGTCATGACGCCCGAGGCCCCCCGAGCGCGGGTCCGCGTCACGAGCCCCCGCACGTCGGCCGCGCGCACCCGCAACGTCTCGATCGCATCCGAGATCGACGAGCAGACCCGGCTCGGCGAGGTCTACATCACCTCGCTCATGCGCAGCCAGCTCCGCCTCGCCCTCGGCGTCCTGCTCGTGCTCGCCTTGACGCTCGGGTTGCTGCCACTGCTCTTCACGGCCGTCCCCGGCCTTGCCGGGATCAACCTGCTCGGGGTGCCGCTGCCGTGGATCCTGCTCACGGTCGTCGCGTTCGCCGAGATCATCGGCCTCGGCGCGTTCTACGTGCGGCGGTCCGAGCGCAACGAGGCCACGTTCAGCGACCTGCTCGACGGCCGGTGACCCGGGTGCGTCACCGGTGAACAACGCCGCGAGCATCGTCGCCGTCGTCCTCGTCTCGATCGCGTCCCTCGCGGTCGGCGCGTTCGGGCTGCGGCTCTCGCGGACCATGAGCGACTTCTACGTCGCCTCCCGCGGCGTCAGCCCGGTGCTCAACGCCTCGGCCATCAGCGGTGAGTACCTCTCTGCCGCATCGTTCCTCGGGGTCGCCGGGCTCATCCTCGCGCGTGGCGTCGACATGCTCTGGCTGCCGATCGGCTGGACCGCGGGCTACCTCCTGCTGCTCGTGTTCGTCGCGGCGCCCCTGCGCCGGTCGGGGGCCTACACGCTGCCCGACTTCGCCCAGCTGCGCCTCGAGTCCGTCGTCGCCCGCCGGGCGTCGAGCCTGCTCGTCGTCGCGATCGGCCTGCTCTACCTCATCCCTCAGTTCCAGGGCGCGGGCCTGACGCTGCGCACCCTGACCGGGGCGCCGTCGTGGGTCGGGCAGCTCGCCGTCGCCGTCGTCGTCTGTCTCAACGTCCTCCCCGGCGGCATGCGGAGCGTCACCCTCGTGCAGGCCTTCCACTACTGGCTCAAGCTGCTCGCCCTGCTGACGCCCCTCTTCCTCCTGCTCGGCGCGGTCGGCGAACGCAGCGACGACCCCGCCGCCGGCGCGGTGTTCGTCACCGACTGGGTCGAGCCGCTCCAGGGTGACCACGCCCTCTACCTGACGTACTCCCTCGTCCTGGCGACCTTCTTCGGGACGATGGGCCTTCCCCACGTCGTCGTCCGCTTCTACACCAACCCCGACGGCCGGGCCGCGCGGCGGACGACGCTCGCGGTCCTCGTGCTCCTCTCCGGCTTCTACCTGCTGCCCGTCGTCTACGGCGTCATCGGGCGCTACGTCGCCTCCGACCTCGTCGCCGCGGGCCGCGCCGACTCGGTCGTGCTCGAGCTGCCGAGCCGGCTCTTCGACGGCCCGGTCGCAGAGGGCCTCACCGCCGTCCTCGCCGCGGGGGCGTTCGCCGCGTTCCTGTCGACGTCGACCGGCCTCGTCGTGTCGGTCGCCGGCGTCGTGAGCCAGGACCTCGTGCGCTGGGGCGCCGGGCACCGCCAGGGCATCCGCACCTTCCGCCTGACGACGGTCGCGGTCGTGGCCGGCGCGCTCGTGCTCACCGTCGTCTCGGCCGGCGTCCCCGTGGCCCACGCGGTCGAGCTGACCTTCGCGGTGGCCGCGTCGACGTTCTGCCCGATGCTCCTCCTCGGGATCTGGTGGCGGGGGCTCACCTCGCGTGGGGCGATCTCGGGCCTCGTCGTCGGGGGCGCTCTCTCGATGGGAGCCGTCGTCACGACGACGTTCGGCATCGCCACCGGTGGCTGGTTCGGCGTCGTCCTCACCCAGCCCGCGGCCGTCAGCGTGCCGTTGGCCTTCGCGACGATGGTGCTCGTGTCGCTGGCCACCCGCTCGAGCACCCCGGAGCACGTCGCGCAGACGATGGTCCGGCTGCACGCCCCCGAGAACGTCGACCTCAACCGGGGCTCGTTCCACCCCGAGCGCTGGTACCGGCGCCCGCCGACCGCGGAGGGGGCGTCCGACGGGACGCAGCACCCGGCATACGGCAGCACGGGGGAGACCGTTCGTCGCCCCGGGACGACCGCTCGTCGCAGCTGATCCCGCGCACGGCGAGCCGTCTGCGCCGCTGGGCGATGCCGCCCACGCTGCGCCTGCCGGGGCACGGCGCGGGCTCCTACCTTGGCTCTCGCCGGCCCTGTGCCGGCAGCGCGGAGCGACAGGGGCGTCGACGTCACCACGGGACCGTCCGGGGGAGCGGCGGCGGCAGGACCGCGCTGAACGCCCAGCACCCAGGCACGACCCAACCGCCCCGGAGGTGGCCCAGTGAGCAAAGAGGCTCCAGAGCGCGTGGTCGACGATCCCAACGTCGCCATGCAGAACTCGCCCGAGTTCGACCAGCTGCGCAGCAAGTTCCGCAGGTTCGTCTTCCCGCTGACCGCGTTGTTCCTCGCGTGGTACTTCCTCTACGTCCTGCTGTCCGTCTTCGCGAAGGACTTCATGGGGACGCGGGTCCTCGGCAACATCACGTGGGGCCTGATCCTCGGCCTCCTCCAGTTCGTCTCGACCTTCACGATCACGATGGTCTACGCCCGCTGGGCCGACCGCGTCTTCGATCCCGAGGCCGAAGCCCTCGCCCAGAAGATGGGAGTGCAGCAGTGAGCGCGCTCCTCACCTCCGCCCCGTCCCTGGTCCCCGCGGCGACGACGGTCGGCAACCCGGCGATCAACATCGGCATCTTCGCCCTCTTCGTCGTCGTCACCCTCGCCATCGTCATCCGGGCGTCGCGCAACAACCGCAGCGCCGCGGAGTACTACGCGGGTGGACGTGCCTTCACCGGCCGTCAGAACGGCATCGCCATCGCCGGTGACTACCTGTCGGCGGCCTCGTTCCTCGGCATCGCCGGCGCCATCGCCATCAACGGCTACGACGGGTTCCTCTACTCCATCGGCTTCCTCGTGGCGTGGCTCGTCGCCCTGCTGCTCGTGGCCGAGCTGCTCCGCAACGTCGGCAAGTACACGATGGCCGACGTGCTCAGCTTCCGGCTGCGCCAGCGCCCGGTCCGCATCGCCGCGGCCATCTCGACGCTCGTCGTGTCGTTCTTCTACCTGCTCGCCCAGATGGCGGGGGCCGGTGGCCTCGTGGCCCTCCTGCTCGGCATCGAAGGGGCGGTCGGCCAGCGGCTCGTCATCGTCGTCGTCGGCATCCTCATGATCTTCTACGTCATCTTCGGCGGCATGAAGGGCACGACCTGGGTGCAGATCATCAAGGCCGTGCTGCTCATCATCGGCGCGGCGATCATGACGTTCTGGGTCCTCGCCAAGTTCGGCCTCAGCCTGTCGAACCTGCTCGGCGAGGCGACGGCCACGTCGCAGGAGGCCGGCGGCAAGGACCTGCTCCAGCCGGGTCTGCAGTACAAGAACCCCGTCGACTTCATCTCCCTGTCGATGGCGCTCGTCCTCGGCACGGCCGGCCTGCCGCACGTCCTCATGCGCTTCTACACGGTCCCGACCTCACGTGAGGCCCGTCGCTCCGTCGTCTGGGCGATCTGGCTCATCGGCATCTTCTACATCTTCACGCTCATCCTCGGCTTCGGGGCGGCCGACCTCGTCGGCGCCGCTGCCATCAAGGCCGCACCCGGTGGCGTCAACTCCGCCGCCCCGCTGCTCGCCTTCGAGCTCGGCGGCGAGATCCTGCTCGGGATCATCTCGGCGGTCGCCTTCGCGACGATCCTCGCGGTCGTCGCCGGCCTGACCATCACCGCGAGCGCCTCCCTCTCGCACGACATCTACAACACGGTCGTCAAGAAGGGCACCGCCACCCCCGAGGAGGAGGTCAAGGTCGCGCGCATCGCAGCGCTCGTCCTCGGCGCCATCGCCATCATCGGCGGCATCTTCGCCCTCGGCCAGAACATCGCCTTCCTCGTGGCGCTGGCCTTCGCCATCGCCGCGAGCGCGAACCTGCCGACGATCCTCTACTCGCTCTTCTGGAAGCGGTTCAACACCAGGGGTGCGCTGTGGAGCATCTACGGCGGCCTCATCAGCGCCATCACGCTGATCATCTTCAGCCCGGTCGTCTCCGGCAAGCCGATCGACCCGCTGACGAAGAAGAGCCCGTCGATGCTCCAGGGGGTCGACTTCCACTGGTTCCCGCTCGACAACCCGGGCATCATCTCGATCCCGCTCGGCTTCGTCCTCGGCTACATCGGGACCGTCACGAGCCGTGAGTACAACGCGGCGAAGTACGCCGAGATGGAGGTGCGCGGGCGCGGGGGCGGGGCCGCCCCCGCCRGGGGCGTGCGCGGCCACTCGCGCGTCCGGGGTGCGGCCACGGACAGGAGGGTTCGATGCCGCGCACGAGCGGGCGCCTGCGCCACCGCGCGGATGGGCAGCCGACGGGTGGGGGCGTCCCCGGACCGTCGGCCGCGCCTGCACCGGCCGGCGCTACCGCTCGGGCGGACCGTGACGGAGCGCCTTGGTGCTCGTCGTCAGATGACGACGAGGTCGTCGCGGTGGATGACCTCCCGCTCGTACTCCGGGCCGAGCTCGCGGGCGAGCTCCCTCGTCGACCGTCCCAGCAAGGACGGGAGCTCGGACGAGCTGTAGTTGACGAGACCGCGGGCGATCGCGGTGCCGTCGGGAGAGCACACGTCGACGGGGTCTCCGTCGTGGAAGGTGCCCTCGACGGCCGTGATGCCGGCGGGGAGCAGCGACTTCTTGCGCTGGACCAAGGCCGTGACGGCGCCGTCGTCGATGATGAGCCGCCCGCGCGCGGTCGTCGCGTGCTCGAGCCAGAGCCGTCTCGACCGTCCGCGGACTCCGATCGGCAGGAACAAGGTGCCGACGTCCTCGCCGGCGAGCACCTGGGTGACCCGGTCCGCGGCCGTGACCGTGGTGATCACGCCCGCGGCGGTCGCGATCCGGGCCGCCTCGATCTTCGTCGTCATGCCACCCGTCCCCACCTTCGAGCCGCTGCCCCCGATCTCGACGCCGACGAGGTCCTGCGGGCCGCGGACGACCGGGATGCGCTGGGCCCCGGGGCGGCTCGGGGGCCCGTCGTAGAGGGCGTCGACGTCGGAGAGGAGCACGAGCGCGTCGGCGTCGATGAGATGGGCGACGAGGGCGGCGAGCCGGTCGTTGTCGCCGAAGCGGATCTCGCTCGTGGCGACGGTGTCGTTCTCGTTGACGATCGGCAGCACGCCGAGGTCGAGGAGCCGCTCGAGCGTGCGTCGGGCGTTCGCGTAGTGCGTACGTCGCGTGACGTCGTCGGCAGTGAGCAGCACCTGACCGACGGTGATGTCGTGTCCGGCGAACGCCTGCGTGTAGCCGGCGAGCAGGGCGCCCTGGCCGACCGAGGCGGCTGCCTGCTGGGTCGCGAGGTCACGGGGTCGGGCGCTCAGGCCGAGCGGGTGGATGCCGGCGGCGATGGCACCGGAGCTGACGAGGACGATCTGGGTGCCGTCGAGGTGCTTGTGCGCCAAGGCGTTCGCCAGAGCCACGAGCCGGCCGTGGTCGATGCCGCCGTCGACGCCGGTCAGCGAGCTGGAGCCGACCTTGACGACGAGCCGTCGAGCGGTGCTGATGACGGAGTGGGGCGACACACCTCGAACTCTAGTGACGGGCCGTGGGACCACGCAGGGCTGTCCGTCGCGGACCTCCGGTCCAGCCCCCGGAGACGGTCGGTCGTCCGGGTGCGCGACGACCTACGCTGGAGGCATGTCCCAGACGATCGACCCCGCCGTCGTCGAGCACGTGACGGCCCTGGCGGAGCGCGCCCGCACCGCCTCACGACGGCTCGCCCTCATGTCCCGTGCCGAGAAGGACGCGGCCCTGCTGCTGCTCGCGGACGCCGTCGACGCCGCCGCACCCGCGGTCATCGAGGCCAACGCCGAGGACATCGAGCGTGGTCGAGCCACGGGGATGAGCGAGAGCCTCCAGGACCGGCTGCGCCTCGACGAGACCCGCGTGGCTGCCGTTGCGCAGGCCCTGCGCGACGTCGCGGCCCTGCCCGACCCCGTCGGAGAGATCGTCCGTGGGTCGACCCTCGCCAACGGGCTGCAGATCCGCCAGGTGCGCGTGCCGATGGGCGTCATCGGGATGATCTACGAGGCGCGGCCCAACGTCACCGTCGACGCGGCCGGCCTCGCCCTCAAGTCCGGCAACGCGGTCCTCCTGCGCGGCGGGTCGGCCGCGGCGAGCAGCAACCACGCGCTCGTCGAGGCGATGCGCGGATCGCTCGCCGAGCAGGGCCTCCCGGTCGACGCCGTGACCCTGCTCGAGGAGGGAGGCCGCGACGCGGCGCGGGCCCTCATGACGGCGCGCGGCCACGTCGACCTCGTCATCCCGCGCGGCGGGGCCGACCTCATCGAGACGGTGGTCCGCGAGTCGACGGTCCCCGTCATCGAGACCGGCGTCGGGGTGTGCCACGTCTACGTCGATCGGGCCGCCGACCTCGACAAGGCCCGGGCCATCACGCTCAACGCCAAGACCCACCGCCCCAGCGTCTGCAACGCGGCCGAGTCGCTCCTCGTCCACCGTGACGTCGCCGACGACTTCCTGCCCAAGGCGCTCACCGACCTCGCGGGGGCCGGCGTGCGACTGCACGTGGCACCCGAGGTCACGCCGTACGCCGAGGCGGCCGGGGCGGCATACGCCATCGCGAGCGAGGCCGACTTCGGCACCGAGTGGCACGGCCTCGAGATGAGCGTGGCCGTCGTCGACGACCTCGACGAGGCGATGGACCGGATCCGTCGGTTCGGCACCGGACACACCGAGGCGATCGTCACGGAGGACCGGGCGGCGGCCCGGCGCTTCACCGCGGAGGTCGACGCGGCGGCGGTCATGGTCAACGCCAGCACCCGTTTCACCGACGGCGGGGAGTTCGGTTTCGGCGCCGAGATCGGCATCTCGACGCAGAAGCTGCACGCCCGCGGGCCGATGGCCCTGCCCGAGCTGACGACGACGAAGTGGATCGTCGAGGGCGACGGCCACACGCGCTGACGGGTGCCGGCGCAGCCCCCGACCCCGGGTGGCATGATGGCGCACCATGGAAGGCACCGAGGTCCGCAAGCTTGCTGAGCTGGAGGACGACCACTGGTGGTACCGCGAGCGGCGTCACCTCCTGGCCAAGGCCATCTCGGGGCTGGTGCCCGGACGTGCCCTCGACATCGGCGCCGCGGGCGGGGGCAACACCCGTGTCCTGCGCGAGCACGGCTGGGACGCCGTCGCCCTCGAGTACGGCTCGGACGGCGCGGAGGTGGCGCACGGTCGAGGGCTCGCGACGCTGCGCGGCGACGCGACCCGGCTGCCGCTCGCGGACGACTCGCTCGACCTTGTCATGGCCTTCGACCTGCTCGAGCACCTCGAGGACGACGACGCCGCGGTGGCCGAGGTGCGCCGTGTGCTCAAGCCGACCGGCACCTACCTCTTGGCCGTGCCGGCCGACCCGAAGCTGTGGTCCGAGCACGACGAGGCCGTCGACCACGTACGCCGCTACACCCGCGAGGGCCTGCTCGACCTGCTCGACCGCGGCGGCTTCGACGTCACCGACGTGCGGTCGTGGAACGTGCTGCTGCGTCCCGTCGTGGCGATGCGCCGCCGGACGAGCTCGGGCTCGGACCTCGAGAACCTCCACCCGGTCGTCAACTTCGGGCTGCGCACGATCATCACCGCCGAGCGCTACCTGCCCGTCGGCGGCCTGCCCGGCGTCAGCCTCCTCGTGCGCGCTCAGCCGCGCAGCTGAGTGCGCATCGGCTGCGACGCCGGCTGGGGCGTGGGCTGGGGCGTGGGCTGCGGCGTGGGCTGGGGCGTGGGGTCGGCTGTCGGGTCGAGCAGCGTCACGGTGTCGGTCTCCGACTCGTCCGACGTCGTGAGGATGTGTTCCCCGCTCGGCTGAGCCGGCAGGGGAGTGTCGGTCGGACCGTGCGCGCCGATGTCGGTCGTCATCGAGTCGTAGGCGATGAAGTAGGTCGGGCGGCCCTGCATGTGGCCGTACATCCGGCCGATGTACTCGCCGAGGATGCCGACGCAGACCAGCTGGACGGCGCCGACGCCCGCGACGATGGCGACGGTCGAGGTCCAACCGGCGACGGTGTGGCCCTGCGACCGGGAGATCAGCGTGTAGAGGACGAGCAGCACGGCGAGGACCGCACCACCGAAGCCGGCGAACGTCGCGAGCCGCAACGGCGCCGTCGAGAAGCCGGTCAGCGAGTCGAGCGAGAGCTTGATCATCTTGATCAGCGGGTACTTCGAGTCCCCGGCCGCGCGCTCCTCGCGCTTGTACTCGACCGTGTCGGACGGGAAGTTGAGGGCCGGCACGATGAAGCGAAGGACGCGGTTGTGCTCGGGGAGGCTGTTGACCGCGTCGACGGTGGCGCGCGACATGAGGCGGTAGTCGCCGGCGTCGGCGTGGGCCGAGGTCTGCGACATCAGGCCGATGAGCTTGTAGAACGCCTGGGCCGAGGCCCGCTTGAACCACGTGTCGGTCGAGCGGTCGTTGCGCACGCCGTAGACGACGTCGACGCCGTCGTCCTTCGCGGCCGCGAGCATCTGCGGGATGATCTCGGGCGGGTCCTGCAGGTCGGCGTCGATCGTGACGACGTAGTCGCCGAGGGCGCTGACGAGGCCGGCGGAGATCGCGGCCTGGTGCCCGGCGTTGGCGCGCAGGCGCACGACGCGCAGCTGGGACCACTCGCGGTGGTAGCGCTGGAGCAGCGCGGCCGTCAGGTCCTTGCTGCCGTCGTCGACGGCGACGACCTCGTAGGTGGTGCCCATGCCGTCGAGGAGCGGTCGGAGCCGCTCGACGAGGAGGGGGAGCACCTCCTCCTCGTTGTACATCGGGATGACCACGGACAACTCGGGAACCATGGGTTCTAGGGTACGGCCGCGGATGGGCTGTGCCTGTCACCTCGCTGTGCGCGTGCTGTACCTGCACGTCCCCTGCACGTCCCTGCTCGTGCGCTGCACGCCCGCCGCGGCGCCGGTAGCGTGCCGGGCGTGACCTCTGCCGCCGCCGACCGTCCGTCCCGACGAGGTATGCCGCCGGGCGGGCTCGAGCCCGGCACGGCCGTCGCCGGGCGCTTCACGAAGTGGGGCGGTGGCCGCCACTGGGAGTGGGACGGTCGCTATCTCGGGTCCGACGAGCACGGTCACTGGTGGTACGCACCGGTCGGCACGCGGTGCGTGCGTCCCGGTGTCGAGTTCGTCGAGTCGAGCGGCTGGGTCTCCCTCGTGCCGCACGAGGGGGCGTTCGTCGTGGGCTTCTACCCGGCCCACCGCGAGATCAACGTCTACGTCGACATGACCACCGATCCGGTCTGGCAGCGCCGCGAGGCCGCCGACGGCGGACCGGAGTGGGAGGTGACGATGGTGGACCTCGACCTCGACGTCGTGCTGACCCGCGACGGTCACCTCTACGTCGACGACGAGGACGAGTTCGCGCAGCACCAGGTCGAGCTCGACTACCCGGAGGAGGTCGTCGCCCTCGCCGAACGGTGGCGCGACCTCGTCCACGCGGCCGTCGTGGCCGGCGACGAGCCGTTCGCGACGGTCGGGCACGACTGGCTGCGACGCGCGGAGGCGCAGGCGCCCGTCCCGAGCGGGGAGGCGGCGCCGCGTGCCGAGTGAGCAGGGCGGACGGCATACGACCCCGGTGGGCACGCGCTGCGTCGGCCGGGGCGGGCGGGCGCTAGGCTGGGCGCATGTCTGATCGTGTCCTCGCACTCGTCACCGAGGGGGAGGAAGCCGCCCGCGAGCTTCCCATGCCGGTGATCGCCTACTTCTTCATCACCTTCTCGCTGTTCCTCGTGGCGCTCGCCGTCACGTGGAGCTTCCGCAACACCGCCTACAAGGTGCAGTCGCCGCGCCGGGGTGAGGGCACGCACGGCAGCACGAGCGGATCCGACGGGGCCCACCACTGACCATGCGCCTCGGCGTCATGGGCGGGACGTTCGACCCGATCCACCACGGCCACCTCGTGGCCGCCAGTGAGGTCCAGTCGCGCTTCGACCTCGACGAGGTCGTCTTCGTCCCCACGGGTCAGCCGTGGCAGAAGGCGGACCGTCACGTCTCGCCCGCCGAGGACCGCTACCTCATGACCGTCATCGCGACGGCCTCCAACCCGCGCTTCACCGTCAGCAGGGTCGACATCGACCGGCCCGGGCCGACGTTCACGATCGACACCCTGCGCGACATCAGGACCGAGCGGCCCGACGACGAGCTGTTCTTCATCACCGGCGCCGACGCCCTGGCCGAGATCCTGTCCTGGAAGGACGCCGAGCACCTCTTCGAACTGGCCCACTTCATCGGCGTCACCCGTCCCGGCCACGAGCTGTCCGACAAGGGGCTGCCCGAGGACCGGGTCACGCTGCAGGAGGTGCCGGCCATGGCGATCAGCTCCACCGACTGCCGGGCGCGCGTCGCCGACGGCGCCCCGGTCTGGTACCTCGTGCCCGACGGGGTCGTCCAGTACATCAACAAGTACCGCTTGTATGCCGCCGACCTGGCGAGCGCAGGCACCGTGCCGACGCACCTGTCGTCGGCACCGCCCCGAGGAGATTCGTGACCGCAGCAGACCATTCGATCCAGCTCGCGAAGGTGGCCGCCCTGGCCTCCGAGGAGAAGCTCGCCGAGAAGGTGATGGCCATCGACGTGAGCGAGCAGATGCCGCTCACCGACGTGTTCGTCATCGCCTCCGCACCGTCCGAGCGGCAGGTCGGCGCCATCGTCGACGAGGTCGAGGACCGGCTGCGTGAGCTGGGCAGCAAGCCGATCCGCCGCGAGGGCGAGCGCGAGGGCCGCTGGGTCCTCATCGACTTCGGCGACATCATCGTCCACGTCCAGCACGAGGAGGAGCGCGAGTACTACGCGCTGGAGCGCCTCTGGAAGGACTGCCCCGAGATCGACCTCTCCACGGTGGAGGCGCCGGCCCGTCCGGGAGCCGACGATGGGAGCGACGAGGTCGACGAGGTCGACCAGGCGTGACCGCAGCCGGGTCCGTGCCCCCCGTCGGGCCGCGCCGCATCGTCATCGTCCGGCACGCCGAGACGGTCGACAACGCAGCCCGCGTCTGGCAGGGCCACAAGGACACCGAGCTGTCCGACCGCGGCCACGAGCAGGTGGAGGCCGCGGCCCCGCACCTCGCCGCCTACGCGCCGGCACTCATCGTGTCGAGCGACCTCCGGCGTGCGGCCTCGACGGCCGACGCCATCGCGGGGTTGACGGGCCGCGAGGTGCGTCTCGACGCCCGCCTGCGTGAGGTGCACGTCGGGGAGTGGCAGGGCATGCACGCCGACGAGGTGCGTGAGCGCTACCCGGACGTCATCGCCGCCCTCGACCGGGGGGAGGACACCCCTCGCGGGGTCACGGGCGAGACCCGGGCGCAGGTGGCCGAGCGTGCCGGCGCCGCGCTGCGCGACGTCGCCCGGGAGCTGCTCCCCGGCGAGACCGCCGTCGTCGTGGCCCACGGAGTGTCCGCACGCGTCGCGGCCAGCGCCCTCGTGGGGCTCGACCAGGACGTGTCGGACGCCGTGTTCCGCGGGCTCGACAACTGCCACTGGATCGAGCTCGTCGAGGCCGGCAAGAGCTTCTCCGAGGTGACCCGGTGGCGCATCAGCGGCTGGAACTTGGGGCCCTGGAACGTCTGACCCGAAAGGCCGCCCCCGATTTTGGCTCTCGGCCGGAGACCCGCTATGGTTACGCAGTCGCTTCGACGAGGTGACACCCGCAAGGGGCTGTGGCGCAGCTGGTAGCGCACCTGCATGGCATGCAGGGGGTCAGGGGTTCGAGTCCCCTCAGCTCCACCCAACGAAGAAGGGCCAGACGGAACGCCGTCTGGCCCTTCTTCCGTCCCGGGTGCGAGTTCATTCGCGTGGGCGGGTCGTGACGACGAAGACCGAGTCGGTGCGCCAGTCGGCCACGGCCGCCGATGCGGTGCGCGGCCCCAGGCGCCGCGTCCGGGTGCCGCCGAGCACGCGCTCGAGGTTGGAGCGCAGGGCCGGCGGCTCGTCGGCGCTCCTCGTCGTCCCGGCCGCCGGCACGGCGCTGACGTCGAGCTCCTCCTGCTCGAGCGATCTCGGGTCGAACTCGAGCGTGCTCGTCACGACCATGAGCTGGTCGCGCAACGACACGGTGCCCGCCTCCCACAGCGCGTCGTCGACCTGGCCGACGAGGTCGACGCTCGTCGCCTCGCCGGGGCCGAGCGCCACCGATCCGGCCGGGAACGCGTCGGTGAAGATGCCGTAGGTCTCGGTGAGGTCGAGGAGCGCCGCCCAGAGGGGGGTGGACGTGGTGTTCGCGAGACGGACGGTGAAGCGGGGCGCGTCCGTGCCGGCATACGCGATCGGCAGGGTGCCGCCCGCACTGACGGTCCCGGTGCCCGCGTCCACCTCGACGCGGACGGCGGCGTCGGGCAGGCGCGTGGCGGGGTTCGTGAGTGCGGAGAGGCGCAGCCAGCGGGCCACGCGCTCGAGGGCGAGGATGGTGCGCTCCTCGCGGGCCTCGCCCGCGACGACGGGCACGAGGGGGCGCGTGACGCCGGGACGGGTGATGACGAAGCCGTCGGGGGTGGCTTCGACGAGGAGGTCCGCAGGGCCGTCGCCGTCCCCCGCACCCTCGACGAGGTCGACGAGCGTCTCGTCCGCGGCGTCGGCGGCGGTCCGGAGCGCCGCCGTCCCCGCGGCGTCGCCGACGACCCCGACGCGCAGCGGCGCCAGTGGGATCGACGTGACGACGGCGCGGTAGACGTACGCCTCGTCGAGCGCGGGCGTCAGGCGGACGAGGCTGCGGTCGGGCAGGACCCTCGTGACGAGCGCGGTGGCGAGCGGCGACCCGGACGTCTCGCCGGTCAGCGGGTAGACGGCCAGTTCGGTCGTGTCGTCACCGATGGGCTCGGGCACGCCGTGGACGGCGCCAGAGTCGATGGACCAGCCGTCGGGCAGCCGGCTCAGGGTGAGCGGCCTCGGTGTGGCAGGGATCGCGCCGCCGAGGAAGGGTCGGTCGAGCTCGGTCGCGTCGGCGGTCTCGACCTGCGGGTGCTGGTCGGTGACCCGGTTCGTCACGTCGGCGGTCACCATCCGCAGGACGTCGCGGTAGGAGGGGCGCCCGTCGCTGCCGAGCAGGGCGGCCTCGAGCGCCGCCGACAGGGCGCCGCGCTGGCGGCCGAGCACGGTGACCTCCTTCGCCTTCTCGGACGACCGGCAGGCCGCGAGCAGGACGTGACGGCCTGCGGGTGTCCAGCGCGCAGCGCTCCGGGTGGGTGCGCCGGCCGTCGCGTCGCCGAGCCCCACGAACGTCGACGCGGGTCGGGGTCGCGGGTCAGGGGGCGCGAGGCGCACCACCTCGTCGGCGTCCCGGGTGCCGTCACCCGAGTGGCAGCAGTCGAGCACGACGAGCGTGTGGCAGCCGGTCGCCGAGATCGAGTCGAGCAGGGCCGCGAGCTCCTTGTCGGCGAGGTCCCAGCTGCCGGGAGAGCGGCTGTCGACACACACGAGGGTCTCGTTGCGGTGGTCGGGCTCGATGGACCAGAGCTCCTCGGGGGTCGTCTGCTGCGAACCGTGCCCGCTGTAGTAGAAGAGCGCGACGTCCTGGGCGCCCGCGCGGCCGAGGTGCTCGCTGAGTCGGCTGGTCACGGCCGCCCGCGTGGCCTGGCCGTCGGTGAGCACGACGAGGTCGAGGGCGTCCTCGCCGACGCGGTCGCGCAGGACGTCGGCGAAGCCGGTGACGTCGTTGACGCAGCCCGACAGGGGCGGGATCGGTGTCGGGTAGGCGTCGATCCCGACGAGGAGGGCGAGCAGGCGTCCGGCCATCTGAGGCGGCCGTCTCAGGAGGCCGCGTCGGCGAGGGTGATCGTCTGCCAGCCGTGCGGGAAGCCCTGCGTGTCGGCGGTGCGGGCGGCATTCGTGCTCTTCATGGTGCGCAGCCTCCACGTGGCCGGGGCGCTCGTCGCGTCGCTGAGGTTGACGTTCATGGAGAAGACGGAGCCGCGGACCGGAGCCTTCCTGAGCTGGAGGGCCGACCACGGCACCCGGGCCTCGAGGTCGTAGCCGGTCAGCGTGTCGGCCCGCCCGACGGTGATCTCGGGGTGGCGTGTGCCGGTGGTGAAGGTGCCGCGGCCGGCCGGGTTGATCGAGGCGACGCCGGACGTCGGGGCGTCACGGGACAGTCCCACCATGACGTGGACGTCCTGGCCGCGTCGCGTCGTGGCCTTCGGGTCGAGGCTCCGGGCGTCCGGGCCGAACTCGAAGGAGAAGCCGTCGCCGTTGAACCAGGCACCGGGGGTGGCGAGGTTGACGCTGCGGATGTCCGGGTCGACGACGTGCACGCGCAGGTAGAGCGCGCCGCTGTCCCAGACGACCTGCCAGTCGCCGCCGAACTCGGGCTGGGGCGTGCCCACCTGGGCGACGACGTGCGGGATCGGGGCCGTGGGCACGCCGTCCCAGTCGGCGAAGTCACCGTCGATGGCCGGTGTCCTCGTGGCGCACCCGGCGACGAACGTCGTCGCCGGGGCGTTCGCGGCCGCGGGCGCAGGGCCGCAGGCGCTCGTGACGGCGGCCGTGGCCCCCTTGAACCACTTCGGGACCTGGGTCGCGCCGAGCCAGAAGAGCCCGAAGAGGACGACGAGCCCGATGAGGCTGCGGACGAAGCCGTTGCCCCTGCGGCGGGGGTGCGGGTCGGGTGGTGGGGGCGCGTCGTCCCCCCGCCGGTCCGGCCGAGGGTCCGGCTGCGGCTCGGGACGGGCCACCCGTCGCGTGTCCAGCTGGGTGTCGGGCTGGGTGTCGGGCTGGGTGTCGGGCTGGGTGTCGGGCTGGGTGTCGGGCTGGGTGTCGGGCTGGGTGTCGGGCTGGGTGTCGGGCTGGGTATCCGGCTGCGGGATCGGCTGGGTGAGCGGCACGGGGTCGCGGCGAGGCCGCCCCGTGAGGCCGTCGTCGGCGGGCACGGCCTCGGGCCGCACCCGCTCGAGCAGCTGGGTGACGTCCTCGTAGTCGGGATGTTCGGCGGCGATCTGCTCGAGCAGCGGGAGGGCTGTCGCGGGGGCGCGGGCCAGCAACGCGCCCTTCGCGGCGTCGTAGAGGGACTCGAGCCGGCTGTCGGGCCGCTCGGTCGCGGCGGTGGCGCTCGTCGTGAACGAGAAGGGCTGGTCGGCGCCCGACCGCAGCAGCACGGCGGTGCCCCACTCCGAGGCCTCGTCGGAGACGGCCATCGCCTTGCGCACCTCGCAGATCGCGGCGTCGATGCCCAGTCCGCGGGTGAGGAAGTAGTAGAACTCGTGGCTAAAGACGAGAGCGGCCCGGTCGGAGATCTCGGTCTGCATCGCGACGACCGCCGGCAGACCCTGGCGTACGAGGGCCTGGCCGACGCCGGAGAACGCGTCGCGTCCCGACGTCCGTGCGCCCTCGCACGCGTTGAGGACGGCGAGCTGCATGGTCCGGGCGTCGTGGAGCAGCGTCCCGAGCCGCGCTCCGGAGACCCGGTGCGCCGTGCCGTCCTCGCGCTCGAGGACGAGGACGCCCTCCTGGGCCTGCTGGTCGAAGCCGCCGTGGCCGATGAAGTGGAAGACGTGGAAGTCGTCGAGCAGGGCGCGCTGGAGGCCGGTCAGGGTCGCGTCCTCGAGGACCGTCACGCTGAGGCGGCCGCTCTTGACGAGGTCGCCGGTCGTCGCCGTGAGCAGCTCTCGCTCGCGGTCCACGGCGAGCTCGGGCATGTCGCTCGGGCTCGAGATCATGACGAGGACGCGCAGGGGCGCATCGACGTGGACCACCGGTGGGCGCTCGAGCGAGTCGAGCAGACGGACGATCGGCGTCTCCTGCGAGAGCGTGAGGAAGCGACCGAGCCTCGAGTCGTAGAGGTACTCCCACGGCACCGGGTCGAGGTCCGGCACGGCGTCGAGCCGCAGCCGCAGCCGCAGGTCCCTGCCCTGGCCGGTGGCGGTCGTCAGGCTCTCGCGGAAGGCCCGCCCGACATCGCCCGACAGCAGAGCGTCACCGAGCCGGCGGCCGTACTCCTTGACGTCGACGACGCGCGCCTCGGCGGGCACGAGTCGCCTCGAGGACACCCGCGGCGGTCCCACCGCGATCATGAACTGGGCGAGGTCCGTGGCGGCGAACGGGAGCGTGAAGGGGGCCGACGCCTCGCCCGCGGGCGAGGCGAGGACGTGAGCGGCATACCCCTGGCCCTCACGGGTGACGGCGACGTCGAAGTCGAGATAGTCACGGCTCATGGCGATCCTCTGTTCGCAGGAGCGCGCCTGCACTCGACAGTACGCCGGGCTGGTGCTCCTGATACGTCGTTTCGACCCGGACGCGCCCCTTCGGTAGAATCGTCGGTGAGCGCGAGCCGCGCTCGCGGACGAGGGAGCCGTACCCGCACAGCGACAAGACGGCCAGATCGGAACGCCGTGCACTGGCTCGTCCTCATCCTGTCCGGCGCGCTGGAGGCCGTCTGGGCCACCGCGCTCGCCGCGTCCGGCGGTTTCCGCCGTCCGCGGCCGACCGTCCTCTTCGCCGTCTCCCTCGTGCTCAGCATGGTCGGCCTCGCGTGGGCCATGACCGCCCTGCCCACCGGCACGGCGTATGCCGTGTGGGTCGGGATCGGCGCCGTCGGCACCGTCCTGCTCGCGGTCGCCCGCGGCGAGGAGCGCCTCGGTGGTGCCCGGGTCGCCCTCCTGGTCGTGCTCGTCGCGTGCGTCGCCGGCCTCAAGGCGGTGGCGTGATGCCGTGGGTCGTCCTGCTCGTCAGCGCCGTCCTCGAGGCGGTGTGGGCCTCGGCGCTCGCCGCGTCCGAGGGGCTCTCGCGCCCCGTCCCGGCGGTCGTCTTCCTCGTCGCGGGCGCGCTCAGCATGGTCGGGCTCGCGCACGCCGTGCGCACCATCCCCATCGGGACGGCGTATGCCGTGTGGACGGGTCTCGGGGCCGCGCTCACCGTGACGTGGGCGATGACGACGGGCGGGGAGGCGTTCTCCGCCGTCAAGGTGGTCCTGCTCGTCGGGATCGTCGCCGCGGTCGTCGGACTCAAGCTCGTCGGGCACGAGGCGGCCGAGACCCCGGGCGGGGACGACGCTCCCGCGGGGTGAGACGCATCGCGCCGTTCACCCGGATATGCGGTGTTTCGGGGGCCGGTGTCGGCCCCGGCGGTGATGATGGGCGCGTCGCCCCGGCACCGGGCCGGGGCACGACACGAAGGAGCTCTCACGTGCGCAGGACCACGACCAGGACGATCGCTCTCGTCACGTCGCTGGCCATCTCGGGGGCCACCGGGGCGGCGGTCGCCACGGCGGCTCCCGCTGCCCAGGCCCAGAGCCGGAGCGTCTCGGCGTCCGTCGCCGCCGACGGCCAGACCTACGACTACGTCTCGGGCACGACGACCGACCCGAGGGCGTCCGCGCTGCTCGCCGCGGCACGGGCGCACCTGCCCGCCGACTGGCGGGCCCGGGAGGTGAGCGCCCTCGAGAGGTTCGGTGTGGAGCCGTCCGCGGCCCAGGACGCACTGGGGCGCGCCATCGACCCGACGCACTACCAGTGCGCGCCGACCCGGCTCGACGCGTACGTCGACGGGGTCGTGGCCCGCATCGACCCGTCGAGCCTGTTCGTGCTCTCAATGCTCGGCGGCTTCGACTTCCCGACCTACGACGCCCTGCTCTTCGGGTCGACGGGCGACCCGGCCTACGCCCTGACGAAGGACTCGCGCAACGAGCTGACGAGCTCGTTCCGGGCGGCCCAGAAGTTCTGGGACACCGACGGCACCGACATCCAGCTCATGGCGATGCACGGCGACGTCATGCGTGACCCCGCCCGGCTCGCCCGTCTGATCGGTGTGCTCTACGGCGTCTCCGAGGCCCATGCGGCCGAGCTCGCGGCGATCGTCGTCGACGTCGTCACGTCCGACCCCGGCCTCGACGGCGGGGCCAGCCCGATCTTCACCCTCAACGCGTTCGCCTTCAGCGGGGTGGGCGACCCCGACCCGGTCATCTCCTCGCTGCCGGACAAGCTGATCTTCGGTGACGGGATGCTCGACGCGCTCGGCGCCATCGGTGTCGGCGACGTCGGGCCACGCGCCGTCCTCGGCCACGAGTACGGCCACCACGTGCAGTACGACAAGAACCTCTTCGCCTCGCCGCTGACCGGCCCGGAGGCGACCCGTCGCACCGAGCTGATGGCCGACGCCTTCGGGACGTACTTCGTCACCCACAAGCGGGGCCTCGCCCTCAACACCAGGCGCGTCCTCGAGGCCGAGCAGTCCTTCTACCAGGTGGGTGACTGCGCGTTCACGAGCGCCGGCCACCACGGCACGCCCGACCAGCGGCTGCGCGCCTCGTCGTGGGGCGCGTCGGTCGCGGCCGACGCGCAGAAGCAGGGGCAGGTCCTCCCGTCGCTCACCCTCGACTCCCGGTTCGAGGCGGTGCTGCCGCAGTTCGTCGCGCCCGACGCCTGAGCCGCGGCCTCGGGGTGGTCCGCGTCCGGACGACGCGGACCACCCTGAATCCCGGCCGGCCGGGTCGCCCCGGGCGCTAGGGTCGCGCCCATGGGTACCTGGTGGCTCGAGGCCGTCGGCTGGATCGGGTCGGCGATCCTCGTCTGGTCGCTGCTGCAGACGCAGCTGCGCCGGCTCAGGATCATCAACCTCGTCGGGTGCGTCGTCCTCATCGCCTACAACGCGGTCAACCACGTCTGGCCGATGGTCGGGCTCAACGTCGTGCTCGCCGGCATCAACGTCTACTACCTCGCGCGCATGTCGCGTGAGAAGCACGACTCCGGCGTCTACGAGGTGCTCGAGGTCGCCGGAGACGACACCTACCTGCGGCACGTGCTGCGGGTGCACGAGGGTGACATCCGGCGCTACAACCCGGCGTTCGTGCACGACCCGTTCGCGGGGGACCCGTCCTACCTCGTGCTCCGCGGCGACGAGACGGTCGGGGTCGTCCTCATGCGCGACGCCGGCCAGCACACGGCGCAGCTGCTGCTCGACTGGGTGACGCCGCGCCACCGCGACGTCACGCCGGGGGAGTTCGTCTTCGGTCCCGAGGGGCCGTTCCGACGGCGCGGGTTCCGGCGGGTGCTGACACCGCCGGACATGGTCGAGCCGTACTACGAGAGCCTGGGCTTCCACCGCGACGGCGACGCCTACGTGCTCTGACCGCTCGTGAGCCCCGCAGGCCGTGTGCGACGGTGACGTCCCGCACGCTCGCCGGCCGGCCGCTCGGGTCCGGCCTACGCTGGAAGCAGGGAGCTGCGCAGAGTTCCTGCGCGGCGGCCCGCGAAGGAGCGGTGACGACCATGACCGCGAACCAGCTTCCGGTCGAACCCCACCACGATGAGCCCGATCCGACGATCGACCGCGCTGTGACGGAGGTCGATCTGCGCGGCAGAGCGCTCGGCAGGCTCAAGAAGAAGGCCGACTTCCGCGTCCATCTGCTCATCTACGTGCTCGTCAACGGGATGCTCGTCCTGATCTGGGCCATGACCGGGGCAGGCTTCTTCTGGCCGGTCTTCCCGATCGCCGGCTGGGGCATCGGCGTCGTGGCGAACGCCGTGGACGCCTACGTCGTCGATGCGCCGACCGAGGAACAGATCGAGACCGAGATGGAGCGCCTGCGGCGTCGGTGACCGCAGGTCAGCGCTGCCGGGACACGTCGGGCACGGCGGCCGGGCCGCTCGCGTCGTCGCCCGGGTCCCGGCGGGCGGGGCCCGGGGGCTCGGCGCGACCGGCCAGGGCGATGCAGCCGCCGAGCGTGGCGACGAAGGCGAGCGCGGCGACGGGACCCTGCCCGGGCGCGACGCGGTCGCCGAGGAGGAGCACCCCGAGGAGGGCGGGGACGACCGTCTCGGTGGCGAACGTCAGGGCCGCGACGGTCGTGACCCGGCCGCGGGCCAGGGCCAGACCGTAGGCGACGGTCGCCAGCACGGCGTGGCCGACGAGGGCCCAGGCGACTCCGTCCGTGGCGAGCTGCCAGGCCGACGGGGGGACCTCGAGCAGTCGGGCCGCCACGCCGACGCCTCCGAAGCCGAGGCCCGCGCCGACGCTGAGGACGACGGCCCCCCGTCGTCGGTCGTGGTCGACGGTCCCGACGACCAGCAGCAGGGCGACGACCGCGGCTGCTGCGAGGAGCCACCAGGTCGCGCCGGGCCCGGGGCGCACGGCCGGTCCGGCTTCCGCGGTCAGGGCGAGCCCGGTGAGCCCGGCAACGACGACGAGCAGCGCGACGACCTCGGCCCTCCCGAGACGCATGCCGAGCACGACGACCGAGAGCACCGCGGTGACGGCGACCGACGAGGCGACCGCGGACTCGACGAGGAAGAGCGGCAGCGTGCGCAAGGCGGCCACGGACGCGAGGAAACCGACGCCGTCGAGGGCGAGGCCCACGGCATACGGCCGGCCGGCCCGCACCCGCTCGCGCAGGGAGGTGCCGGGAGGCAGCGCGGAGACCCGGCGTACGCCCACGGCCTGGAGCACGGTGGCCGCGCCGTACGCGAGCGCTGCGAGGAGCGCACCGAGCAGTCCGGACGTCACGCGGTCATCGTGGCAACCGCGGCTGGGAGGTGGCTGCGGGTCAGTGGACCCGCTGGCACTTGCTCATGAAGCGGTCCGGGTCGACGACGGCACGGTGGAACTCGCCCTTGGCGATCTCCTCGCCGTCGGAGTCCTTGACGGTCACGTGGCAGACGAGGCGGCGTCCGTCGTTGATCGGCTCGGCGCACAGCACGGTGATCTCGGAGCCGACCGCGCTGCCCTTCACGTGCTCGAGCCTCACCATGGTGCCGACGGTCGTGTGGTCGGCGTCGATGTTCTGCTTGCAGACCTGGAACGCGGCGTTCTCGCACCACGTGATCAGGCGCGGGGTCGCGAGGACGTCGAGGTCACCGCTGCCGACCTGGGCGGACGTGTCGTCGGCGGTCACCGTGTGCTGGAACTTGCGCATGGGCATTGGACGAGTCTGGCAGAGAACTGGACGAACGCCGATTCGTCTCGACAGGTGGTGGACGTCCGCAGCGTGTCTGCGCGGCGAACCTGAGCCGCGGCTGGGAATGTGGGTCCGTGACCACCCATCTGTGGGTTACCAGCGTGGCGCTCGGGGTGACGGCGCTCATCAACTGGGGCTCCGTCCTGCGCGGCGACCACCTCGTCGAGCGCATCACCAAGCCGCTCGTCGTGCTGCTCCTCATGGGGCTGGCGTGGTCGCTCTACTGGGAAGGACGGGTGCCGGGCTCACCGCCGCTGCTGACCGTCATCGTGGCGCTCGCGTTCTGCCTCATCGGCGACGTCGCGCTGCTGCACGCGACGGAGACCCGCTTCCTCGTCGGCCTGGGGGCCTTCCTCGTGGCCCACCTGGCCTACGTCTGGGCCATCCTCGAGACGGTGCGGGCGGAGGGCTTCCCGTGGCCGGTCCTCGTGGCCGTGCCCTTCCTGGCGGTCCTCCACGCGAAGGCCGGCCGGGACATCGTGCGCCACTCCGGGCCGCAGAAGGGGCCGGTGTTCGTCTACCAGCTCGTCCTCTTCGTGCTCGTGCTCGTCGCGGCGGGGACGGGCGACTGGCTGCTGCTCCTGGGGTGTCTGGTCTTCGTCGTCTCCGACACCGTGCTCGGGCACGACCGCTTCGTCCACGAGCGCCGCTGGGCGCCGCTCACGGTCATCGTGACCTACCACGTGGCCCAGACCCTCATCGTCGTAGCCCTCTACCGCTGA